>JADHRR010000003.1:0-65112 GCA_016777305.1 Flavobacteriaceae bacterium | reverse complement strand
AATGCTTTCCCTTTTCTTTTTTCGTACTTACATATTATTGGGTCAATTTGCAATGAACTAACTTCATTTATTTCATAGTTTTTGTCTGTTAACTTATGATCAGGAAAATGTTTTTTAAGTTGATCTTTAAAATCCATTACTTTTTTAATAATCCTAATTCTACTAATCGTTGATTTAAAAATTCACCAGCCGTTATATCATCAAATGACTTCGGGTTATTTTCATCAATACAAGATTCTAGTACATTTAATTTCATATCACTTATTGGATGCATAAAAAATGGTATAGAGTATCGTGATTTTTTCATCAATTCCTTTGAAGGATTAATTACTCTATGAACTGTAGATTTTAGTTTGTTGTTAGTGTGTCTTGATAACATATCACCAACATTTATCATTAATTGATCTTTAGAAGCAATAGCATCAATCCATTCGCCTTTATTGTTTTTTACTTGTAATCCCCTTCCTTGAGCACCCATTAAAAGTGTAATTAGGTTAATATCTCCGTGTGCTGCTGCTCTTACTGCATCTTTAGGTTTCTCTAAAATAGGAGGGTAGTGAATCGGTCTTAATATAGAGTTTCCATTAACAATGTATTTGTCAAAGTAAAACTCATCTAAATTTAAGTAGAGAGATAATGCTCTTAAAACATATTTTGAGGTTTTTTCTAATAACTTATAAGTTTGTTTACCAACAATATTAAACTCCTTATTTTCTGTAACTTCTACATTAGAAGGATATTCTTTTAAGAGTTTATCATCATTTTCGACATACTGACCAAAGTGCCAAAATTCTTTTAAATCACCATGTTTACTTCCTTTAGCGGATTCTTTACCAAAAGAAACATAGCCTCTTTGACCAGAGATACCAGGAATTTCGTATTTATTTTTTATTTCTTGTGGTAAATCAAAGAAAGATCTTATTTCTTTATATAGTTTTTCGTTAAAATTAGAATCCAAGAAATGACCATCAAGAGCTACAAAACCAATCTCTTCAAATGCTTTTCCAATTGATTCAACAAAATTATTTTTCTTATTTATATCTGAAGACAAGAAATCTAGAAGATTTACACTAGGAATTTTATTTGTTTCCATATGAGTCAATTAAATTTATAATTATTTTATTTAATAGTTAATAAAGTTAATAAACTTAATTAGTATTTGGCCTTATTAGAATTTAATATTTTATATTTTTAAAAAAATATTAAATTTTTATGTTGTACGAAATAGGAAACGTTAAAACTTTAAAACTGGTTGAATTATACACAGGTATGATAAAATCTAGACTTATAGAAGAAAAAATGTTAATTCTATTAAGACAAGGAAAAATATCAAAATGGTTTTCAGGTATTGGACAAGAAGCTATTTCAATAGGTCTTACACATGCATTAAGTGAAGATGAGTATATTTTACCAATGCATAGAAATCTAGGTGTTTTTACTTCTAGAAACATCCCTTTATCTAAATTATTTAGTCAATGGCAAGGAAAAGTTTCTGGCTTTACAAAAGGAAGAGATCGTTCTTTTCATTTTGGAACAAAAGATTTTCACATCGTTGGTATGATTTCTCATCTAGGACCTCAAATGGGAGTTGCGGACGGAATTGCATTACATCAATTAATTAATAAAACCAATAAAATTACCGCTGTTTTTACTGGTGACGGTGGAACCAGTGAAGGAGACTTTCATGAAGCTTTAAATGTTGCTTCAGTATGGAATCTACCAGTACTTTTTTGTATTGAAAATAATGGATATGGTTTATCTACTTCCACGAAAGAACAATACAATTGTAAAAACTTAGCAGATAAGGGAGTAGGGTATGGGATGGAGGCTCATATTATTGATGGAAATAATATTATTGAAGTTTATCGTAAAATAGAAAAGATAGCGAAAGACATAAGAAAAAACCCTAGACCAGTTCTTATAGAATTTAAAACATTTAGAATAAGAGGTCATGAGGAAGCTAGTGGAGTTAAATATGTTCCCAAAGAACTAATAGATACATGGGCTAAAAAAGATCCTATTTCTAACTTTGAAGATTATTTAACTGGTAATGATATAATTAATCTTGAGCATATTAAAACAATTAAAGATTCTTTAAATCTTGAGATTAATGAAAATTTAGAGTTAGCATATAATGAACCTTATCCTGAAACTGATATCGAATTACAACTTTCTGATGTTTTTAAAAAATTTGATTTTGTTGAATCAATTGCTTCGACTAAAACGAACCATTTGAGATTAGTTGATGCAATTTCAGAGGGGTTAGATGAAGCCATGAAAAAAAATAATTCACTGGTTATAATGGGTCAGGATATTGCAGAGTACGGAGGTGTATTTAAAATTACGGAGGGTTTTGTTGAAAAATATGGAAAAGATAGAGTTAGAAACACTCCTATATGTGAATCATCAATAATTGAAATTGCAATGGGTTTATCTATTTGTGATACAAAATCTATAGTGGAGCTACAATTTGGAGATTTTATAACCTCTGGTTTTAATCCTGTGGTTAATTATCTAGCTAAATCTTATTATAGATGGGGGCAAAATGCTGATGTTGTATTAAGAATGCCTTGTGGAGCTGGAGTAGGGGCAGGACCTTTTCATTCACAAACAAATGAAGCTTGGTTCACCAAAACACCTGGTCTTAAAGTTGTATATCCTGCATTTCCTGCTGATGCAAAAGGTTTATTAATCTCTTCAATCGAAGATCCAAATCCAGTTTTATTTTTTGAGCACAAAGCTTTGTACAGAAGTGTGAGACAAGATGTTCCAGAAGGATATTACAACCTGCCACTAGGAAAAGCTTGTTATTTGACTCAAGGAAATGATTTGACAATAATTACTTATGGTGCACCAGTACACAAAGCACTTGAAATAATAAAAAACATAGATACACATACTTTTGATTTAATTGATTTAAGGTCTTTATGTCCTCTTGATAAAGATGCAATAGTAAATTCAGTCAAAAAGACTGGTAAGGCCATAATACTACAAGAGGATTCTATGTTTGGAGGTTTAGCTTCTGAGATATCATCAATTATAATGGAGAGTTGTTTTGAGTATTTAGATGCACCAGTTATAAGAGTTGCTAGTTTAGATACACCAATTCCTTTTGAAAAAACTTTAGAAGACCAATACTTACCTTATGATAGGTTTGAATTAGAATTAAAAAAACTGCTCAATTATTAATAAAACACATGTTTCAAGATAAACAGATTCTAATTGATTTATCTAAAATGAAAATGCCATTTGGAAAATACAAGGGAAGATATTTAATTGACTTACCTGAGCATTATATAATTTGGTATAAAAATAAAGGATTCCCATCTGGAAAGCTAGGGAAACAACTTGAACTTGTTTTCGAGCTTCAATTAAACGGTCTTGAAGATATCGTTAGAGAAATAAAAAAAAGGTACTAAAACAAATTATATTTTTTGTATTTTTTTTGAAATTTGAGAAACCTCGTCTAAAACTCTTAATAAATTACCTGACCATATTTTTTCAATTTCTACTTCACTATAACCTCTTTTTACTAGCTCTAATGTTACATTAAAAGTTTCTGAAGCATCTTCCCATCCATCAATTCCACCACCACCATCAAAATCACTACTAATTCCAACATGATTTATTCCTATTAAACTAACTAAGTAATCAATATGATCAACAAAATCAGACACATCTACTTTGTTTTTACTATTTGGTTTAGATTTTTCAGAATTTAAGTAAGATTTAAATGCAACAGTTTGCACAACACCACCATTTTCTTTTATCCATCCTAATTGTTCATCATCTAGATTTCTACTGTGGTTGCATAATTTTCTGGCAGAAGAATGAGATGCAATAACTGGTGCTTTACTTATTTTGATCATTTGTCTAATTGCTTCTTTAGATGGATGTGAAATATCTATCATCATTCCTATCCTATTCATCTCTTTAATTACTTCAACCCCCAAATCACTAAGTCCATTATGTAAATAAACTCCATCTTCTTCTCCAGTGTTGCTATCACATAATTGACTATGTCCGTTATGAGAAAGAGACATGTAACGAGCACCTCTATTATAGAACTTCTCAACATTTTTAATATCTAGCCCAATTGGGTATCCGTTTTCAATTCCAATCATCGCAACTTTCTTTCCACTACTATGAATTTTTCTAACATCATTAGAGTTAAGCGCTAATCCAATATTATCACTTGAGTAGGTGTTAACTAAATTGTGAATAGCGTCAAATTTTGATATTGCGTTCTTATAAGCTTTTTCATATCCTTTAGTATTTAATTCCCCTTGACCGGTATATACTATAAACCAAGCAACATCTAGACCTCCAATTTCCATCTTAGGTATATTACATTGAGTGTCTATATTTTTAGAATAATTAATAGACTCTGTAAAATTTTTAACATCTATATCACAGTGTGTGTCTAGAGTTATAACATTTTTATGTATAATTTTTGCTTTCTCTAAAAGATTGTTATTATCATTTGTCACTTTTAATAGATAAATAGATATAATAGTAACAATTAAAATAGCTGCTTTAACATATAAGTTCATAAGTAAGTGATTTATTATAAAAATATAAAATAATTAATGTTTTATAGTTGAAAAACTAACTAAAGTTGGTATTTTTGCCCACCAACATTTTTCAAATGATTATTACCCTTAACGAGAAAGAAGAAAGAAAAGCGGACAAAAGTCTCTATAGTTATCAAAAAGGAGCTATCAGTAAAATTTTTGATAGTTTCGAAAATTCAAGAGAAGATTATCATTTATTATATCAACTTCCAACTGGTGGTGGTAAGACTGTAATTTTTTCAGAAATCGTTAGACAATATCTTTCTAATCATAATAAAAAAGTATTAGTCATGACTCATAGAATTGAGTTGTGTAAACAAACTTCAAAAGTATTATCTGAATTTGGAGTTGAAAACAAAGTTATAGATAGTAAAGCTAACTTAGACGATCAATCAATGTATACCTGCTTTGTAGCCATGGTTGAAACACTTAACAACAGGTTAAACGATGATAAACTAGATATCTCAGGTATTGGATTAGTAATTATTGATGAAGCTCATTATAACTCGTTTACAAAATTATTTAAATTTTTTAGTAATTCTTTTATATTAGGGGTAACTGCTACTCCACTGAGTTCTAACATAGAGCTCCCAATGACAGATAATTATGATGAATTAATAGTAGGTGAGTCCATTCAAGATTTAATAAAGAATGAATTTTTAGCAAGTGCTAACATGTATTCATTTAATGTAGGACTTACTTCATTGGTTATTGGAGCCAACGGAGACTATACAGTAAAATCATCTGAGGATTTATATACTAATAATGATATGTTATCTAAATTGCTAGTTTCATATGAAGAAAAATGTAAGGGCCAAAAAACATTAATATTTAACAATGGTATAAATACGTCACTTATTGTTTATGACATGTTTAAGACCGCTGGGTATGATGTAGCTCATTTAGATAATACTGCATCAAAAAAAGAAAGAGCTAGAATACTAAATTGGTTTAAAGTTACTCCTGGAGCTATTTTAACTTCTGTAAGTATCTTAACCACTGGGTTTGATGAGCCTACAGTGGAATCAATAATACTTAATAGAGCTACAAAATCTCTAACTCTTTACTATCAAATGATAGGAAGAGGTTCAAGAATCCTTAAAAATAAATCTCATTTTAATGTTATTGATTTGGGTAATAACTTTCATAGGTTTGGTGAATGGGGGATTGATTTAGATTGGCAAAGAATATTTAAATCACCAAATTATTACCTAGACAGTATCATAACTGATGAAGAAATTGAAAGTAATTTTAGGTATGAAATGCCTGATGAACTAAGACAAGAATTTCAAAATTCAAAAGAAGTTTACTTTGATGTTAACAAAACCTATGTAGAATCTATCAGAAAAGGGGAGTCCTCTAAAGTTGTTTTAGAAAGATCTATCAGTCAACACGCAAAAATTTGTATTGAAAATTGTGAAGATGTTTTTGATGCATTAATTTTATCTAAAAAATTAAATGATGATATAGACTTTAGAATTAATAGATATTCTAAATGTATCAGCAAGAGTACGCACAACTTTTTAAGTTGGTTAACTGATGATTACAAAAAAAGATTAAGATCTTATCTTAGAGAAAATTTTGATAAAATCAAAGAAACTATTCCTGTTAATTAATTATCTTTATTAATTGTTAATCAGATATCTTAAAAAATGAATTCATTTAAGGCAAATTTAATTAATTCTATATCCTTAATATTTATAGGTTTATGGGGTTATTTTGAAGTAGTTTCTCCAACAGCACTTATTCCAGTAATATTTGGTATAATCTTATTATTATGTACTAATGGATTAAAAAAACAGGATAAACTAATAGCTCACATAGCTGTGTTACTAACTTTAGTCATTCTAGTAGCTTTGATTGTTATGAGGTTGCCTAAATCATTAGATTCTGGTGGATTTGGATTAATACGTGTTGTTATTATGATACTGACATCTATATTATCTATGGTCTATTTTATTAAAAGTTTTATTGCTAACAGAAAAAACAAATAACAAATCAAATTATGAAAAGTATATATCTATTATTTAGTGTTTTAAGCGTCGTTTCTTGCATGAATAACAAACAGCCGGAAGTTAAAGTTATTGGAATTCCAGCCGTAGAAACTGCTGAAATTATTACAAGTGATCTTACATTTGGAGTTAGAGGTAATTGTGGTATGTGTAAATCTACAATTGAATCAGCAACTATGTCTATTGAAGGGGTAGATACAGCATCATGGAGCACGGAATCAAAAATGATTTCAATTAATATTACGTCAGAAATCAATGATCAGTTTATTAATGATATACACAATGCTATAGCAAAGTCTGGATATGACACTGAACTTAGTACAGCTTTGGATGAAGATTATGATAAACTTCCTATGTGTTGTAAATACAATAGAGAAATGGTTATATCATCAAACGATACTGAATAGAAAAACAATATTTAATGTCCTATAATTTATATTATGTAAAATAGGGATTTAAGCCTTTCAATTTTTTTTAATATAGAAAAGTTCAATTCTTAATTTTACAATTAAAAATAAATTAATTTTTTTCGATATAAACTGATGTTGATGGAAACGCAAACTCACATTTGTATTTATTTACGATATCAATAATATCATAATTAATCTTTTGCTGAGCATCAATTAGATCTTCCCAATTCGGGCTATTTACATAGTACAAGATCATTATATCTAACGAACTTGTCCCAAAATTTAAAAATCTAACTCTACCATCTTGATTAGTTGAAGCATGATCATCGATCAATTTTTGAATATCATTAACAATATTTTTAATATTTTCAACGGAAGTGTCATAAGTAAGACCAATATTAAACTTAACTCTCCTAACGGGTCTAGCTCCAAGATTATCTAACTCGGCACCAATGATATTTTTATTTGGTACTGTAACTACACTTTTATCAAAGGTTCTAATTCTTGTACTTCTAAAACCAACTTTTTCAACGGTTCCAGTTACTCCTCCTATAGTCACTGTATCGCCAACAGTAAAAGGTTTATCAAAGAAAATAGTAAAGGAACCTAATAAATTCTCCAAACTTTCCTTGGAGGCCAAAGCAAAAGCAACCCCACCTATTCCTAACCCAGTAACCAATGCTGTGATATTGACCTCAAAAACATCTCCCAAAATCATAACAACACCCAAAACAATAGCAATAACTTTGGCTAAGTCAATTGCAAAAGGAATTAATTGATCATCTACTTTACTCTCAGTTTCAAGTGCTTTATTTTTTAATTTATATCCGACAAAATCAATAGATCTTAATATTACCCAAAAAACTGTTGTCAATAATAAAAAATTAAAGCCTTTAGAAGCAATAACGCTAATATCAACCCCTTGTTCAGATGAAGTTAAAAAGGTTGGAATATTAATAAATTTTAATGAAAAAAAGAATAAAATTAATATCAAAAAATACTGTAATGGTTTGTTAAGTAAATTCTTAAACTCAAGGGTGTCGATATCATTATGATCTTTACCAAAAAATTTAAATAGAATCTTAATAATAATTGATTTTACAGGTATTATTATTAGATAACCTATAACAACAAACAAAAGAAGATATAGATAATCTTTTAATGTGTTTTCAAAAATTTTAATATTTATAAATTCAATTGTTTCCATAATACATTTTTTCAAAAATATAAAAAATAAATCTATAGATGTATTTAATAATCAATAAAATCAACTTTATTAAGCATAAGTCCTGATGCAGGTGCTATGTAGTTTATTTGTGGATTATATTTACTAAGAGATTCCTTTATATAATCTAAGCTTACCTCTCCTCTACCCAATTCAACTAAAACTCCCATCATAAGTCTAATTTGATTTCTCATAAATCCTTTTCCTTTAACAGTTAATTCGTAGCTTTTGTTAGGAAAGAAATTAGCTTTTAAAGTAGTATTAAAAGAAATTTTACAATAGAAAATCTCTCTGTCAAATATTCCATTTTCATGGGGTTTATAACAATAAGACTTGAAATTGTGTTTCCCTTCAAATAGCTTTGCTCCTTCCTTCATCAGGTCTATATTTAAACTATCTAAAAAAGTTGTGATAAACGGAGCACAATAAGGATGGTTTTTACTTCCTTCTGAAAATAAGTATTTATATTCTTTTATTTTAGAATCATTAATAACATTAAATTCCTTTGGAACTGTTTTAATATTTAACGCTCTAATATCTTGAGGTAAATTAGTGTTTACTAATTTCAAAAACTCTTCTAAATTAAATATTGGTAATTCAGTAAATAATTCAAAAGCGGTTTGGTTTGCTGATACCATAGCATCAGTTCTTCCTGCACCTAGAGTTTTAAATTTATTATTTTCAAGTACATAGTTAATAGTACGATCAATCATTAAATGCACAGTTTTAATTTTAGGTTGTTTTTGCCAACCATGAAATCTGTATCCTAAAAATTGAATTTCTATTAAGTAATAATTGTTTAAATTCATTTTATGTTATGTTTTAAATAAAAAGACCCCATAAATTTAATTATGAGGTCTTTTTAATAAAATTTATAGACTAGTTGTTCCCTCCTAGTATAATAGGAAGACCTGATTCACCAGATCCAATAACAATAACTTTACTATTATTTGATTCAGAAAGCTTAATTGTAGCTTCAATACCTTTATCTCTTAAAATATTAGTTGTTAATGAGGAATTTAATATTCTATTCGCATCTGCTTTACCTTGAGCATCAATTCTAACTTTATCTGCTTCTTTTCTAGCACTCTCAAGTCTAAATTCGTACTCTAAAGACTCTTGCTCTTGCTTAAGCTTTCTTTCTATCGCTTCTTTAATTGTAGGTGGAAGAGTTACATCTCTAACTAAAATTTCATTTAGTTGAATATATTGGTCTTCAACAATTTTCTTTGTTTCATCATAAATTTCAGTTTGAATAGCATCTCTTTTACTAGAATAAAGTTGTTCAGGTGTGTACCTACCCACAACGCTTCTAGCTGCAGATCTTATTGCTGGTAATAAAATTCTATTTTTATAATTAACTCCTTTTTCCTGGTGAAGCTTACCTAATTCTTCTTGATTAGGTTGAAACCATGCAGAAGCTTCTAATTTAATTTCAAGACCATTTGAAGAAAGTACGTTCATTTTTTCAAAGACTTCTTGTTGTCTAACTTCATAAATGACTACACTATTCCATGGCCAAACGAATTGAAATCCTTCTCCTAATGGTGGTTTATCTGTTTCAACACCACCGTCAAAAGTCTTAAATATAACTCCAGCTTCTCCGGCATTAATATTATAAAATAATCTTCCTGCTACAAGCAAGAATAGAGAAAATAATATAACTAAGGGTAATCCAATTTTTGGTAATTTTTCCATGTTTTTTTTGTTTTTGTTTGTATTAAATTAATATATAAAAATTATTATTTATGTTAGCATTCCACCATCAACATTAATAACTTGACCTGTCACATAAGAAGATAAATCACTGGCTAACCATGTGCATGTATTTGCAATATCTTGTGGGGTCCCTCCTCTTTTAAGTGGAATACCTTTTCTCCATTCATTAACTGTATCTTCATTAAGTTCTGCAGTCATTTCAGTTTCGATAAATCCTGGCGCAACGACATTACATCTTATGTTTCTTGACCCAAGTTCTAAAGCAACTGATTTAGAAAACCCAATAATTCCAGCTTTTGATGCAGCATAATTAGTTTGTCCTGCATTTCCTTTAACTCCAACTACAGAGCTCATGTTTATTATAGAGCCATATCTTTGCTTAAGCATTGTTTTTTGAACAGCTTTAGTCATATTAAATACTGACTTTAGATTAACACTTATAACTAAATCAAAATCAGACTCTTGCATTCTCATTAATAAATTATCTTTTGTAATGCCCGCATTATTAACTAAGACATCAATTGTATCAAAATACAAAAGAATACTTTCAATTAATTTATGCGAATCATCATATTTAGAAGCATCACTTTGAAATGATTTTGCTTTTACACCAAACTTTGATAATTCTTTTTCTAAACCCTTAGCTTCATCTACAGATCTACTGTAGGTAAATGCTATATTTGCACCTTGTTTTGCAAATTCTAAAGCAATACCTTTACCTATGCCTCTTGTCGCGCCTGTTATAATTACGTTTTTGTCTTTTAATAACATATGTCTTTAATTAAGAATAAGTTTAACTTCTTTACCAATATCGGCAGGTGAATTAACAACATTAATTCCACACTTGGTTAATATTTCTTTTTTAGCCTGAGCTGTATCGTCACTACCACCCACTATTGCTCCTGCATGCCCCATTGTTCTTCCAGCTGGTGCTGTTTCACCTGCAATAAATCCAACTACAGGTTTATTACTTCCACTTGATTTATACCAGTTAGCAGCATCTGCCTCAAGCTGTCCACCAATTTCACCAATCATCACTACACAGTTTGTTTCATCATCATTTATTAGCATCTCTAAAGCATCTTTAGTTGTAGTTCCAATTATAGGATCCCCACCGATTCCAATTGCGGTACTAATTCCATAACCCTGTTTTACTACCTGATCAGCTGCTTCATAAGTTAAAGTACCTGATTTAGAAACAATACCTACATTACCTTTCTTAAATACAAAGCCAGGCATTATACCCACTTTAGCTTCATCAGGAGTTATAACTCCAGGACAATTAGGTCCAACTAAAACACAATCTTTATTGTTTAGGTAATTTTTAACCTTAATCATATCTGAAGTTGGTATCCCTTCCGTAATTGTAATTATAGTTTTAATTTTTGCATCAGCTGCCTCCATTATTGCATCAGCAGCAAATGCTGGCGGAACAAAAATAATAGATGTGTCAGCGTTTAATTTATAAACAGCCTCTTCTACAGTATTGTAAACAGGCAATCCTAAATGTTTTGTACCACCTTTTCCTGGTGTTACTCCTCCAACTAAATTAGTTCCATACTCTATCATTTGATTAGAGTGGAAAGTTCCCTCGCCACCTGTAAAACCTTGAACTATAATTCTTGAATTTTTGTCAACTAATACACTCATATTTTATTCTTTAAATCTTTCTTTATATGTTCCTTTTTCAGTTTCAATTTTTATTTTATCACCCTCATTAATAAAAAGAGGTACATTAATTATGGCTCCAGTTTCAACAGTTGCAGGTTTTGTTGCATTTGTAGCTGTATTACCTTTAACTCCAGGCTCAGCTGAAATAACTTCTAAAACAACACTAGCAGGCATTTCTACAGATAGTGGCAGTCCATCTTCAGAATTAATAATTACGGTTACTAAAACCCCTTCTTTTAACAAATTAGAACTATCAATTAAGTTTTTACTTAAAGAAATTTGATTGTAATCCTGAGAGTTCATAAAATGAAAATCATCTCCGTCATTATACAAAAACTGATATTTATGAGTTTCAACTCTTACCTCATCAATTTTATGACCAGCAGAGAATGTATTATCAATTACTTTACCGTTAGTAACACTTTTAAGTTTTGTTCTAACAAAGGCAGGTCCTTTTCCAGGTTTTACATGTAAGAACTCAATTATTTTAAAAATGTCATGATTATATCTTATGCATAATCCATTTCTTATGTCACTTGTATTTGCCATATTAATTTTATTTGAAGTATCCTTTCATTATACCTCTATGTGAATTTTTTATAAATAGTAAAATTTTATCTCTTTCAGTAGATGCCTCCATTTCTGCTTCAATAATTTGACTTGCTTGAGTATTATTATAATTCTTTTGATATAAATATCTATAAATATTCTGAATTTCAGATATTTTTTTAGAATCAAAGCCTCTTCTACGTAAACCAACAGAATTAATTCCAACATAAGATAAAGGTTCTCTTGCTGCTTTTACATATGGAGGAACATCTTTTCTAACAAGAGAACCCCCAGTAACAAAAGCATGATCACCTATAGAACAAAATTGATGTACCGCAGCCATACCAGAAATAATAACATAGTCTCCTACAGTTACATGACCGGCAAGAGTGGAGTTGTTTGAGAATATACAATTATCTCCAATTATGCAATCATGAGCTACGTGACAATAAGCCATAATAAGGCAGTTATTACCAATTACAGTCTTCATTCTATCAGAAGTACCCTTATTTATAGTTACACACTCCCTAATGGTAACATTATCGCCAATTTCAACTGTAGTCTCTTCGTCATTATACTTTAAGTCTTGCGGTACTGCAGAAATAACTGATCCAGGAAAAACACTACAGTTTTTTCCTATTCTTGCACCATCCATGATGGTTACATTTGGTCCTATCCAAGTTCCTTCACCAATAGTTACGTTTCCATCTATTGTTGTAAATGGTTCAATTACTACATTTTTTGCGATTTTTGCACTTGGGTGTATATATGATAATGGTTGTTTCATTTATTTAACTTTAGTTATTTGCGCTATCAATTCAGCTTCCGCACATAATTTTCCGCTTGCATAAGCATATCCTTGCATATGACATATGCCTCTTCTAATTGGAGATATTAAAGTACACTTAAAAATAATTGTATCACCAGGAAAAACCTTATTTTTAAATTTAACTTTATCGATCTTAGCAAAAAAAGTTAAATAATCTTCTGGATTTTCAAATGTATTTAAAACTAGTATACCACCAATTTGAGCCATTGCTTCAACGATTAATACACCAGGCATTACAGGAAAACCAGGGAAGTGTCCCTTAAAAAATGTTTCATTTATAGTTACATTTTTCACTCCTACAACTTTAGAGTTTGAAAGCTCATAAATTTTGTCTACAAATAAAAATGGTGGTCTATGCGGTAAGACTTCCATGATTCTATTAGTATCCATTATTGGAACACTGTTTAAATCAACATTAGGTACATTGTTTTTCTTTTCAATCTTAATTATATCACTTAATTTTTTAGCAAATTTTGTATTTACATAATGTCCAGGTTTGTTAGCTATAACCTTACCTCTTAATCTAACTCCAACTAAAGCTAAATCACCAATAACATCTAATAACTTATGTCTAGCAGCTTCATTTGGGTAGTGTAAAGTCAAATTATCTAATATTCCATTAGACTTAACTTTAATGTCATTTTTATTAAAAGCTATTTTTAACTTTTCCATTGTAGATTTAGATAATTCTTTATCTACATATACAATTGCATTATTTAAATCGCCACCTTTAATTAGACCTTCGTTTAATAACATTTCAATTTCGTGAAGAAAGCTAAAAGTTCTAGAGTTTGCAATTTCATTTTTAAAATCTTCTAAATAGTTCAATGTAGCATTTTGTGTTCCTAATATTTTAGTTCCAAAATCTACCATTGTTGTAACCTCGTAACGATCACTTGGAATTATGGTAATTTCACTTCCTGACTTTTCATCTTTATATGAAATAACATTATTGACAACATACTCTTTTCTAAATAAATCTAAATCTACTTTACCAGCTGACTCTAATGCTTCTACAAAATATTTTGAAGACCCATCCATTATTGGTGGCTCAGAAGCATTTAACTCAATATTAACATTATCTATCTCTAAACCGACCAATGCCGCTAAAACATGTTCGCATGTCTGTATAGTTACACCATTTTTTTCAAGTACTGTGCCTCTTTGAGTACTGGTAACAAAATTAATATTAGCTTCGATTATCGGATTACCATCCAAATCAATTCTGGTAAAAGTATATCCATTATCAGCTTTAGCAGGAATAAATGTTAATTTAACTTCTTGTCCAGTATGTAAACCAACTCCACTTAGCGAGATAGGTTTGGATATTGTAGTTTGTTTTATTTCGGTAGTAATCATTATTTATTATTTAAATTTTTAAAGTGCACATAAGATCTGTTAAAATCTGTAGAGTTAAATGCAGGAGAACCTTTAACAGTTGTATTGCTTTTAATATTGTTAGTAACTGCAGATTTACCCATGATTTTGACGTTATCCCCAATATTAAGATGTCCACTAACTCCGGATTGTCCACCTAACTGACAGTTTTCTCCAATAATAGATGAACCAGCAATACCAGATTGAGCTGCAATTACAGTATTTTTTCCAATAATAACATTGTGTGCTATTTGAACTTGGTTATCTAATTTAACTCCCTCATTTACAATTGTAGATCCTAAGGTAGCCCTATCTATTGTAGTCAAAGCCCCAACACTTACATTATCTTTAATAATAACATTTCCAATTTGAGGTATTTTGATATAAGTACCCGTTTTATCAGGTGCAAAACCAAAGCCATCAGATCCAATTACAGAGTTTGAATTAATTATACAATTATTTCCAATAATACAGTCGTTTAAGATTTTAACTCCAGAATAAATAATAGTGTTACTACCAATTATTACATTTTCTCCAATAAAAACATTTTCATGAATTATTACATTTTCATGAAGTTTTGTATTTGAGCAAATTGTAGAAAAAGAACCAATATAAACACTATTTGAAATATCTGAGCTTTCTGAGATGTTAGACAATTCACTAATACCTGCTTGAATTTCTTTAGTTTTATTAAATAGATGCAACATCTTAACAAAACCAATATATGCATTCTCAACTCTAATAATTACAGGCGTAATAAGATTATCAATATTAAAATCATTATCAACTACTATTATTGAAGCTTTAGTGCTGTAAACATATTGATTGTATTTTTTATTTGAAAGAAATGTAACAGAATCTCTATTTGCCTCTTGTATTTTAGCAATATTAGTGACCTTAACATCAGGGTCACCTTGTATTTTACCGTCTAAATATTCTGCTAATTTTAAGGCACTATAATTCATACTCTGCAAAAATATGAAAAAATAAGATAAAACATACGTTAATTGATAATGTATGATTATAATAATTGCTTAAATTTATACGTTTTATATATGTAAATAATTATAATTACTTAACCATGAGAGTTCTTTGGATTGATGATGAAATAGATTTATTAAAGCCCTTGATAATATTTCTTGAAAATAAGGGATACAAATTAGATGTTTCTAATAACGGAGTTGAAGGTATAGAGATGTTTAAAAAAAATAAATACTCAGCACTATTATTAGATGAAAACATGGTTGGTTTAAGTGGATTGGAGGTTTTAAATATTATAAATGAGCTTGACTACAATGTTCCAATAATAATGATTACCAAAAGTGAGGAAGAAAACATAATGGAAGATGCAATAGGAAATAAAATATCTGATTATTTAATTAAGCCGGTTAATCCTAATCAAATCTTATTGAGTCTAAAAAAAGCTCTCTCTCAGTCTAAATTAGTTTCAGAGAGAACTTTAACAAATTACCAACAAGAGTTCAGAAAGATTTCAAACGATTTATCCGCTGCTAATTGTTATCAAGATTGGGTAAATCTATATTTAAAACTCATATACTGGGAACTTCGATTAAATGATACTGGTGAATCTACAATGGAAGAGATATTAATTTCTCAAAAAACTGAATGTAATAACTCATTTTCAAAATTTATTGATAACAACTATGAAAATTGGATCAATGGATTTGAGGATAAGCCAGTACTTTCAAATCGACTAATTTCAGATAGATTAACAAATGAAATATCTCCCTCTCAAAAAACTTTATTTGTGGTTATTGATAATCTAAGATATGATCAGTGGAAAACTATTGAGCCTTACATTTTAAAATATTATAACAAAATTTTGGAAGAGCCGTATTTTAGTATTCTACCTACAGCTACTCAATATGCTAGAAATGCCTTATTTTCAGGCTTAATGCCGTTAGATATAAAAAATAAATTTCCTCAATATTGGAAATTTGACCACGAAGAGGGAGGAAAAAATCTTTATGAAAAAGAATTATTACAAGAAAATTTAAAAAAATTGGGGTTATCTAATTTAAAAAACGAATACATTAAGATAACGAATTTAAACAATGGCAAAAAGTTGGAAGATGATTTTAAATCTAAAACTGAAAATGATTTAATTACTTTAGTATACAACTTTGTTGATATGTTATCTCATTCTAAAACTGAAATGGAGATGATTAAAGAACTAGCCTCCAATGATAAAAGTTACAGATCATTAACTGCTAGTTGGTTTAACAATTCTCCTCTAATGGGAATAATAAAAAAAGCTGCGGAACTAAATTTTAAATTAATAATAACTACAGACCATGGTACTATAAACGTGAAAAATCCAACAAAAGTAATTGGAAACAAAGATTTAAGCTCAAATCTTAGATATAAAACAGGTAAAAGTTTATCATTCAATTATAAAGAAGTAATTTCTTTTATGGAGCCAAATAAAATCGGTCTACCATCTGTTTCAATTAATAGTCCATTTATTTTTGCAAAAAATGAAAGTTTCTTTGCTTATCCAAATAACTTTAATCATTATGTTTCATATTTTAAAGATACCTACCAGCATGGAGGTATTTCGATGGAAGAAATGATTATACCATATGTCGTATTAGATCCTAAGGAAGCATGAATAAAGCATTAAACTATAATCTAAAAAATATAAGCCTAGCAGTTGATTTTATAATTAAAAATACAACTAGTAAAACTTTACTTTTTAATGGGGTTATGGGTTCAGGTAAGACAACGTTAATAAAAGCATTAGTAAATAGATTAGGCAGTACTGACAATGTATCTAGTCCAACATTTTCCATAGTTAATGAATATAAACTAAATAGATCAACTATATTCCATTTTGATTTTTACAGAATCGAAAATGAATTTGAAGCTCTTGATTTAGGTGTTGAGGATTATATGTCTAAGAATAATTGGTGCTTTTTAGAATGGGCAGAAAAAATTCCAAATTTAATACCTAGTAATATAAATTATATTAATTTTAAGTTGTCTGATGGAAATAATAGAACAATAGAAATAGATTTAAATGAATAAAATAGATTATCCATTTAGTAAAGAACAACTTTTACCGCAAGAGGAAAGGTTAGAGCTTAAACAAATAAAAAAAGAATTTATAATTGGAGTTCCAAAGGAAGATGATATCAATGAAAAAAGAATTTGTTTAACACCTGATTCTGTTAATTATCTTGTGATTAACGACTATAAAATAATTATAGAATCAGGAGCAGGAATAGGCTCTAACTTTTCAGATTTAGATTACTCAGAAGCTGGTGCCGAAATTGTAGATTCTATAGAAAAAGTATATAAATGTCCTTTAATTTTAAAAATCGCCCCTTTAACTGATATTGAAATTAATTTAATCAAACCAAATTCAATTTTAATATCTGCCTTAGAACTAAAAAAACAATCCGCTTCATATCTTACTAAACTTATTAAAAAAAAGATAACCTGCATTGCTTTTGAATTTATAGAAGAAGATGATGGATATTTTCCTGTTGCAGATCAATTAGGTATTATTACAGGTCAAGCAGCAGTCTTAATATCCTCTGAACTAATGTCAAATGTAAATACCAACGGCAAGGGACTTTTTTTAGGAAATATAAGTGGAGTTCCTCCTACAGAAATTGTTGTTATTGGTTCTGATAAGATAGCTGAGTCAGCAGCATTAGCTGCTACAAAATTAGGTGCTAGAGTAAAGGTTTTTAGTAACTCAATTTTTAAATTAAATAAAATTCAAAAATTGATTACCAATCCTATTTACAGTTCAACAATACAAAAAAAACAACTTTCAAAAGCATTAATGAGATGTGATGTTGCTATAGGGACGATTATAAGTAGTACTAGTTCAGAATCTATAATTTCTGAAGATATGGTAATGAAAATGAAAAAAGGAGCAATTATTATTGATGTAAGTATTGATACCGGTGGAACTTTTGAAACAAGTAAATTAACAACTCATGATAAACCTACATTTGAAAAACATAATGTAATACATTATTGTGTTCCTAACATACCTTCAAGATATTCAAGAACTTCATCATTATGTTTGAGTAATATTATAACCCCCTACTTAATTAAGTCTGTTAAATTTGGAAGTTTTGAAAATTTTATAAGAAATAATAATTCTTTTAAAAAAGGTGTTTACTTATATAACGGATTGAGTACAAACTTGATTATAAGTCAAATACTTGATATAAAATATAACGAGATAAACAATATGTTATGAAATTAAGCAATAGACTAATTTATTTTATGGGTGGATTTTTGATTGGTATTTGTATTTTGATTTTTATATGGGATAAAAAAAACACAAAATTTCCTTATATGCCTGATGCAAGAGTTATAAATGATGTAAATAGTAAGAATGTTCATTATTCAAATAAACTTCATACAGCATTTGCTAAAAATATTATTACAGCAAGTCAGGTTCAAGATATATTAAAAAATGGCAATGTAAACTTTTCTAAAAGTAATACTAAACTTGACAGCTGTAAGATATATGTAATTGAAAAAATTTTAAGCACAAAAAATTATTCAATCAGTCTGGAGAATTGCACAAATGAAGTTAGAGTTTTTGATTACAGCTTTGAATGATTCCTTCTTTTTATTTCTTTTGCATAAAGAAATAACTCTCTTGAAGTTTGTCCCTCAACAGCTGTATTTTCCTCTGCTCTTCTAAAAAGGTAAGGTATAACCCCTTTAAAAGGGCCAAAGGGTAGATATTTTGTCACATTAAATCCTTGATTGGAAAGATTGTAAGTAATATGATCACTCATGCCATATAATTGACTAAACCAAACTTTATCCTTTATAATATTATATTTATTTATAAGCTCTAAAGCTAAATAATTACTTTCCTCATTATGACTGCCTATAAAAACAGAAAATAATTGAACATTTTTAAACATAAATGTCATACAACTATTAAAGCTTTTATCAGTATCTTTTTTAGTTTTATGAATAGGGTCTAAATAATTGAAAGCTTTGGATCTTTCTCTTTCTTTATCCATGTAAGCACCTCTTACTAATTTAATACCTATTTGTACATCTAATGTTGAGAAAGAATGATAAAGTTTTTCAATATATTCTAAACGATCAATTCTATAGGATTGAACCGTATTATATACAATAGCTTTTTTTGAATTATACTTTAAAATTAAATTCTCATATATTTCATCAATACTTGATTGAATCCAGCTTTCCTCAGCATCTATCAATACAGAAACATTATTGGCTAGTGCAGCATTACAAATTACATCATATCTGGCTTTTACTTTTGACCATTCAATATTTTCTTTATCAGACAAGTTAGTATTAGATGAAATTTTTTCATATAAATCAAAACGACCAATTCCAGTAGGCTTAAAAACAATAAATGGAAAGTTATTGTTTGTATTTAACTTTATCAAATTAATTGTACGTGAAACAGTTTCATCAAAGCTAACTTCATTTTCAAGTCCTTCAACCGAATAATCTAAAATAGAATATACATTTCTCGCGTTTAAATCATTTATTATTTTCTTACAATCATCCTCATTTTGACCACCACAAAACTGCTTAAGCATTGTACTTTTAAGAATTAATTTTGTTAGAGGATAAATTAATTTAAAACTTAAAATAAATTTGGAAATAGACACGACACGTGGGAAAGAAATAATTTTAAAAATAATATAACCACGATAAAGGTCAAATATAGATTTATCTTTAAAGGCTATTTCAGTGTTGTCAAATAAATTATCTTGCATAAAATAAAAAAATACAAGACAAATATATTCATATACATTCTAATTTATAAACTTTAAACTAGTATTTTTATTAATAATATATTTTTGATTTATGGATTCAATAATTACAAATAGTTACCCTTTACATTTTAACAAAACTGCATATAAAAAACTAAATAATTTTGTACAGGAAAATAATTTTTCAAAGATTATTGTGATAACAGATTCAAATACAACACTGCTATGCCTTGAAAAGTTCTACTCAAAATTTGATAAAACATCTGAAACATATAATTTATCTTTCAGCCCTGGTGAAAAAAATAAAAATCTATCAACCTGCAAAGACCTATGGACCAATATCTCCGAATTTGGCTTAGATAGAAATTCTTTGATTATTAATTTAGGCGGCGGAGTAGTAACTGACCTTGGGGGTTTTGTTGCATCAACATTTATAAGAGGGATAAAGTTTATTAATGTTCCCACTACGCTTTTGTCTATGGTCGATGCGTCAATCGGAGGTAAAACTGGTATAGATTTGAATAATATAAAAAATCAAATTGGTGTTATTAATAATCCATCTATGGTTATTGTAGATTCCGACTTTTTAGATACACTTACATTGTCAGAATTAAAGTCAGGTTTTAGTGAAATGATCAAACATTCCTTAATAACAGGAAAAAAATATTGGGAATCCATAAAACTAATTGATATCAATTCATTTTATCCAGGTAATTGTTTTTATAATTCGATTTTAATCAAAAGTAAAATTGTGGATAAAGACCCATATGAGAAAGGATTAAGAAAAATTTTAAACTACGGGCATACAGCAGGTCATGCTATTGAGACCTATTGTTTAAACACAAATAGTCGTAAAGATTTATCTCATGGTCATAGTATTGCATTAGGAATGATCATTGAAGGTTACTTGTCCACTATCATACTAAATTTTGATAAACAATTAAACAAAGAAATAAATCACTTCATATTAAGAAACTTTGATAAGTTAATATTCTCAGATGAAGAAATAGAAAAAATTATTAAACTAATGAAGTTTGACAAAAAAAATAAAGAAGGACAAATTAACTTTGTATTATTAAAAGAGATAGGAAAACCCGTTTATGATCAAAGTATAGATTTGAAAACTATAAAAGATTCTTTTAAATTTTTAAATGAGTTATCTTAAATATCATTAAAAATAGCATGCATTAGTCTTTTCTTATCATTAATACTCTCTTCAAGAGATATCATTGATTCAGTTCTGTAAACACCATCTATATCATCTAGTTTAAAGATAATCTCCTTTGCATCTTTTGTGCTTTTAGCTCTTATCTTGCAATAGATATTAAATTTACCAGTTGTGATATGAGCAACAGTAACATTTGGGATTTCTTTAATTCTCTCTATTAAAAAAGATAGTTGTGATGTTTTTTCTAAGTAAATTCCAACATAAGCAATAAAGGAATAGCCTAATTTATTATAATCAAGAATCAGTGAAGAACCTTTAATTAAACCTGCATCTTCCATTTTTTTTACTCTCACATGTACTGTACCAGCAGATATTAATAATTTTTTTGCTATATCAGTAAAAGGTATTCTGGTGTTATCAATTAACATGTCAAGAATTTGATGATCTATTTCATCTAATTTAAATTTGTGTTGCATATGAGAAATATTTAAATAAAATACTAATTTATAGAAAATCTTTAAATTATTCTCATTAAAATATCATTTTAAGTAAATTTTAACTATAATTTTAGTAATTTAATTAATGATTCATTTATTTTAGATCCCAGCGTAAAAGTATTTGTTTTTAAATCCTTAAAATAATGAGATGGAAAAACAACTTCTTTGTGTCCTTTTAAATTGTCTAAATCTCCTATAGATTCAACATAAGGGACAAATGAAACAGTTTTATCATTAAGTATCTCCCTGTAATTTATACCTATATTAAGTGATGAATTATTAATTGGAACTTTTTTTAAAATAATATCATAAAACCTTACTGTATTTTTTGGTATATGCTCATATTTATCAACATTAACATTGTCATTAATTGTATTATTTGAAATTAACTCTAAAGCAATAGCGATGGAAAGAAACATATACTTTCTTGTTACTTCTCTTTTGTAATCGTTTTCAAAAAAACCTGACTCAAATAAAATCGTAGAAGAACATTTTTTTTGAAAATGATCACCGAAACAATTTTCATTGTAATCATCACTATATAGCCTTATTCTGTTTCTAATAATATTAGACAATTTAGAGTAAATATGCTGAATTATGTACATAGATTTAATTCTACTACCGTTAATAGAATTATTAATATCATAAGATGGAGAAAGAAAGCTTAATCCAGAGGGGTTAGTATCACTGTCACTACCATAGATTGTTCTTTGATCATGAAGATTAAAACAATAATCAGGCTTGATTTTTAGAAAGTAGTTATTTAATATTTTTGATTCAGGTTGAGAGTTGATTTTAGCATCTCTATTTAAATCTACTTTATTATAATTTTCTCTTGTATAAGCTCTAGCTCCATCAGGATTTAATATAGGTATTAAATGGAGAGTGCATGCATCTAAAATATTTATAAATTCATCGTTGTTTAAGGCATTAATAAAATCAAGTAAACTTTTTGTTGAGGTAGATTCATTTCCATGCATTTGTGACCAAGCAAGAACTTTAATATTTCCATTACCAACCTTAACAACATTTATATCTTCATTATTAACACTACAACCAATTTTACTAATTTTAAATTTAGAATTTAACCGATTTAAATGTAAATCATCATTTGTCAAATATTTACTGGACAAGTGACTTATTCTTGATTTGTTAAAAATATTTGTTAAACGTTTTATGATTTATTCTATTTTGTGATCACAGCAAAGTTATAATATTTAATTAAATTGCAGCTTAAATGAATTATTTTAAGTATGAAATATTTATATCTCACAATTTTAATTTCGTTATGTAGTTGTAACATAAATCAAGAAAGAATTTGCAATGATTTCAAAACAGGTTCTTTTAAAAGTGTTATTAGTATTGAAGGAGTGGAATATACATCAATTTTTAAAAGAAATGACAGTATTCAAGTTGAAACTTTTAATAATGTAATTGATTCAAGCTACGTAAGATGGATTAATGATTGTGAAGTGGTTTTCACTACAATTAATCCTAAAAATATTCTTCAAAAAAAACCAGTACTTGTTAAGATATTAAGAACATTTAAAGATTCTTATGATTTTGAATATTCTTATGTGGGAGAAACAACAAAACAAAAAGGAACTGCGACAGTTTTAAAATAAAGTAGTTTGACCATTATCTGTATCATTTTCTCCGGAAACATTTAGCCCTATCTTTATTTCGTTTTCATCAATAACTTCAATTTCATTTGCAGAAACTTCTATTGGTGGTTCATAAACTTTAGATTCTAAAATATTAATTTGTTTAACCTTATATCCAGTCAACTGGTTTCCTTGAGCTTTTATCCCTTTAATTGAAATAAATTCTTCAACATCAATACTAGTGTTAGCTCTTTGTTCTTTGTTACGTTCTTTATTAAAAACTAATTCAACAACTGGTTTCCAATCAGTAGAGACAATTTCTAAAAAAGAATTTTTATTTAAAGAAATGAATGTTTCTTCTTTGTTTTCATTTTCAATTAAAAATCTCTTTAAAAAATATTTTTCTTTTTTTCCGTCAAAGTAAATTGCTGAAATAGGTTTTTTTGGTAACCACTTTTCTAAAACAATCATATCTTCATTAAAACGTGTTGTAATTTCTGGAGATATAGTTTTAAGTATACCATTTTGCCTTATTATTAATAATTTGTCTTCTCCTCTAAATTCGCCTAACAACTCTCCCCTACCGTCAACATTTAGTCTTTGAATAGTATCGTCAAACCAAATTTTTCTTGGTTTTAAAGTTGATACACCTTTTTCTTTTAATTCAATTTTATTAACATTATGTTTTGTAACTATATTACCTCTAGAAGATCTTCCTTTGATTAGATAATCAGAAAAATTAATATCCCATTTAAACTTTTTTAATTTAGCAGACTGTCTGAGAATTAGTGAAACAATTTCAGCTTCACCATTGGGATTTGCAGAAAAATAAGAAACAACAGATTCTTTTTTTGCAGAAGACAAATCATAAACCTTATCCCTTGTTACTCCAGAGACAGCGAATCTTTTTAAATAATAAAAGTTTTTGTCTTCATCTTTATATATCATATTATATATGGTCCTTTTGTCTTTCTTTTTAAAAACGGCAGCATGTATAATGTTCTTGCCAATAAATGTTTTAGAGTCAACTTTAGTAATAACTACCTTACAATCTTTTGTAAAAACTATTAAATCATCAATGTCACTACAGTCACAAACATATTCGTCTTTTCTTAGAGATGTTCCAATAAATCCTTCTTCTCTGTTAACGTAAAGTTTAGTATTTCTAATCACTACTTTTGTAGCATCAACATCATCAAATAACTTTATTTCTGTTTTTCTTTGTCTATTTTCGGAATAATCTTTTTTTAAGCTTTTAAAATAATTGATAGAAAAGTTAACAATATCATCTAAGTTAAATTTAACATTCTTGATTTGATTTTCAAGATCGATAATTTTATCACTTGCTTTATCAATATCAAACTTTGAGATTCTTTTGATTTTAATCTCAGTTAATCTTATAATATCTTCTTCATTTACATCTCTTTTTAAATTATTAGTGTAAGGACGTAAACCTAAATCAATAGCTTTTAAAACTCCTTGCCATGTATCTTGATTTTCTATGTCACGATAAATCTTATTTTCAATAAAAATTCTTTCCAAAGAAGAGTAATGCCATTGGTTTTCTAATTCACCTAGTTTAATTAGAAGCTCTTGTTTCAACAAGTCTACAGTATTGTCTGTAGATATTTTTAAAATTTCAGAAACTCCTATAAAAAGAGGTTTATTATTTTCAATAACACAACCTAATGCGGATATTGATGTTTCACAATTGGTAAATGCATAAAGTGCATCAATTGTTTTATCAGGAGAAATACCATTTGGTAAATAAATTAAAATTTCAACCTTTGACGCAGTATTATCATCAATTTTTTTAATTCTAATCTTGCCTCTATCATTCGCTTTCAAGATAGAATCTATTAAAGATGTAGTAGTAGTTCCGTATGGAATTTCTGAAATCAATAATGTAGATTTATCAATAGTAGATATTTTAGCTCTAAGTCTGACCTTTCCTCCTCTTCTACCATCATTGTAATTTGAAAAATCAGCAATACCTCCTGTAATGAAATCAGGGAAGATATTTATTTTTTTTCCTTGTAAATGTTTGATAGACGAATCAATTAGTTCAATAAAATTATGAGATAAAATTTTTGTAGAAAGTCCAACAGCTATACCTTCAGCACCTTGAGCTAATAATAAAGGGAATTTAACAGGTAAATTAACAGGTTCTTTCCTTCTTCCATCGTAAGATGCTTGCCACTTGGTAATCTTAGGATTGAATATCACATCTAAACCAAACTTTGATATTCTTGCTTCAATATATCTTGAAGCAGCAGCCCTATCACCAGTTAAAGTATTACCCCAGTTTCCTTGTGTGTCAATTAACAAATCTTTTTGACCAATTTGAACCATTGCATCAGCTATACTGGCATCTCCATGAGGGTGATATTGCATTGTATGACCTACAATATTTGCTACTTTATTATATCTACCATCATCTAAATCTTTCATTGATTGCATTATCCTCCTTTGAACAGGTTTAAAACCATCTTCTATAGCAGGAACAGCACGTTCTAAAATAACATAAGATGCGTAATCCAAAAACCAATCTTTGTACATACCAGTTACTCTAGTGATAGATTCACTATTGTCAGCAATTTGATTGATATGGTTATTTTCTTCCTCTATCATTATTTTTTATTATCAATTAAATCTAGTTCAACCTTTAAATTTTCTATAATGAAGTTTTGTCTGTCTGGTGTATTTTTGCCCATATAAAAACTAAGTAAATCTTCAATTGACATACCTTCATCTAACATTATTGGGTCTAATCTAATATTATCACCAATAAAATGTTTGAATTCATTAGGGGAAATTTCACCAAGACCTTTAAACCTAGTTATTTCAGGGTTTGATTTTAATTTTGTTATTGCATCTATTCTTTCCTCTTCAGAATAACAATAAATTGTTTCTTTTTTATTTCTTACTCTAAAAAGTGGAGTTTGAAGTATATAAATATGACCTTGTTTTATCAACTCAGGAAAAAATTGAAGAAAAAATGTAATTAAAAGTAGTCTAATATGCATCCCATCTACATCAGCATCGGTAGCAATAACAACATTATTATATCTTAAATACTCAATAGATTCTTCTATATTTAGAGCAGCTTGAAGTAAATTAAATTCCTCATTTTCATAAACAATTTTCTTAGTTAAACCATAAGAATTAAGTGGCTTTCCTTTTAAACTAAATACAGCTTGAGTATTTACATCTCTTGATTTAGTAATACTTCCAGATGCAGAATCACCCTCTGTTATAAATAAAGTAGACTCTAGTCTGCGATCATTTTTAAGATCTCCTAAGTGAATTCTACAATCTCTAAGTTTTTTATTATGGATGCTTGCTTTTTTAGCCCTATCTCTAGCTAACTTTCTAATACCAGAAAGTTCTTTTCTTTCTTTCTCAGCTTGTAATATTTTTCTTTGAATAGATTCAGCGATATTAGGATTTTTGTGTAAATAATTATCTAAACTGTTTTTTAAAAAATCGTTAACATATGTTCTGACTGTTGGTAAATCTCCACCCATATCAGTAGAACCTAATTTTGTTTTAGTTTGACTTTCAAATACAGGTTCCATCACTTTAATTGAAACAGCTGAGACAATAGATTTTCTAATATCAGATGAGTCATAGGTTTTACCATAAAATTCTCGAATAGTTTTTACTAATCCTTCTCTAAAAGCCAATAAATGAGTTCCTCCTTGTGTTGTATTTTGCCCATTAACAAAAGAATGGTACTCTTCACTGTATTGAGTCTTACTATGAGTGATAGCGACTTCAATATCCTCACCACCAATATGTACAATCGGATATAACATATCACTTTCGTTAATTCTTTCACTGAGTAAATCTTTTAATCCATTTTCACTAAAGAATTTTTCGCCATTAAAAATTATAGTTAAACCTGGATTTAAATAAACATAATTTTTTAGCATTCTAGAAATATATTCATTTCTGTATTTGAAATTTTTAAAAATACTTTGGTCAGGAACAAAAGTTACCTTTGTGCCTTTTCTTCTAGAAGATTCTATTTTGTCATTATGATTAGTTAAATTACCTTGATTGAACTCTGCAGACACAGAATATCCGTCTCTAGTAGATTCTACTCTAAAATAGTCGGACAAGGCATTAACTGCTTTTGTACCCACACCATTTAAACCGACAGCCTTTTTAAATGCCTTGGAATCGTATTTACCACCTGTATTCATTTTTGAAACTACATCAACAACTTTTCCTAAGGGGATGCCGCGACCAAAATCTCTAACAGTCACTTTTGTTTGATTAATAGAAACTTCGATAGTTCTACCTGCACCCATAACAAATTCATCAATGGAATTGTCTAGAACTTCTTTTAATAATATATAAATACCGTCATCGGGAGATGATCCGTCACCAAGCTTACCTATATACATTCCAGGACGCATTCTAATATGCTCTTTCCAGTCTAAAGAACGAATATTGTCTTCTGTGTAATTGTTGTTTGGTGACATTTAATTTAAATAAATAAGATCGATGCTAATATAGTATATCAAACTAAAAAAAGAAATCAAGAATAGGTAAAGTAATTAACAAAGTATTTAATGAATGTTGAAAATTAAACATTAAACAAAAAGTGCATTACATCACCATCTTTTACAATGTAATTTTTCCCCTCTACATTCATCTTTCCCGCTTCCTTGACTTTTAATTCATTTTTATAAGTCACATAGTCATCATATGAGATTACTTCAGCTCTAATAAAACCTTTTTCGAAATCCGTATGAATTACTCCAGCAGCTTGGGGAGCAGTAGATCCAACTGCTATAGTCCAGGCTCTAACTTCTTTTAAACCAGCTGTAAAATATGTTTGAAGATTCAGTAACTTGTAAGTTGATCTTAATAGTTTAGATGATCCAGGTTCTGATAAGCCTAAATCTTCTAAAAATATCTTTCGTTCTTCAAAATCATCTAACTCGTTAATATCAGCTTCAATTCCAACAGCAAGGGTGATTACCTCTGCATTTTCATTTGAAACTAGTTTTCTTACAGTGTCTACATAATGATTACCAGTGGTTGCACTATTTTCATCAACATTACAAACATATAAAACAGGTTTATCAGTAATTAATTGGAGTGGAGATACAAAAGATGAATAATTATCCTTATCAAAATCTATAGATCGTACAGAGTTAAAAGATTCTAAATGAGATTTAATTTGGTTTAAAATAATTAATTCTTTTTGAGCTTCTTTATTTCCTGTTTTTGCAGTTCTTACGGTCTTTTCTAATTTTTTGTTTACAGTTTCAAGATCTTTTAATTGTAATTCTAAATCAATAATTTCTTTATCTCTAACTGGGTCAACAGAACCATCTACATGGATAATATTGTCATTATCAAAACATCTTAAGACATGAATAATAGCATCAGTTTCTCTAATATTTCCTAAAAATTGATTACCTAATCCTTCACCTTTGCTAGCTCCTTTGACTAATCCTGCAATATCAACTATTTCAACTGTTGCTGGAATAACTTTTTCAGGATTAACTAGGTTTTCTAAAGTTAATAATCTATTGTCTGGAACATTAACAACTCCAATATTAGGCTCAATAGTACAAAAGGGAAAGTTTGCACTTTGTGCTTTTGAATTTGATAAACAATTAAATAAAGTTGACTTTCCTACGTTTGGTAATCCTACTATCCCTGCCTTCATTAGTTATTTGGGTGCATAAATTGTTGTTTTCTTTGTAAAATATCTTCACTTTCAACATTATTTTCGTCAGGAACACAGCAATCAACAGGGCAAACGGCTGCACATTGTGGTTCTTCATGAAACCCAACACACTCGGTACATTTACTTGGTACTATATAAAATATTTCATCACTAATTGCTTCTTGGACAACTTCAGCATTAACCTCCTCACCAGAAGTTAAGACTATATCTCCTTCCAGACTAGTTCCATCTGAATATCTCCAATCATCACTCGCTTCATATATGGCTGTATTTGGACATTCAGCTTCACATGCACCGCAGTTTATACACTCGTCGGTAATAATGATTGCCATATGATTATTGTTTTATAAATTTGATACAAAAGTAATTTTAAAAGAAATTAAAACCAAGTAGATAAATGAATATAAATCAGAGAATAGAAATAATATGTGGAATTGGTAAATTTTTAAAGAATTATTTAGATGAAAAATATGACAACAATAAAGATCATAAATTAGTTGAATTTGAAAAGATTATTATCAAGGCTCAATCTATAAACCCATGGTTTACAGATGAGAATATTAAAGTCAATTTAACTTACTGGTCAGAAAAATTAACTAAAACAAACCTAAAACAATGGTTAAATAAATACGATCTAAACAATAACTCAAGAAAAAATATTGCGATAATAATGGCTGGAAATATTCCATTAGTTGGTTTTCATGATTTTATTTGTGTTTTTTTATCTGGTCATAATTCAATTATTAAATTATCTAACAGTGATAATTGTATTCTTCCTTTTTTAACAGACTTAATAAAATTACCATCTGAAAGAATAGTTTATTCAGACAGTTTTTTAAAAGACTATGATGGTGTTATTGCTACAGGCTCTGATAATACGAGTAGATATTTTGACTACTATTTTAAAAATAAAAATTCAATAATTAGAAAAAATCGAAATTCAATAGCAATTTTAGATGGAGAAGAGTCTGATTGTGATTTAAAATCTTTGAGCAATGACATATTTACATATTTTGGTCTTGGATGCAGAAATGTATCTAAGTTATATGTTCCCAGAAATTACAATTTTGATTCATTTTTTAATTCAATATTTAGTTATAAGGAATTAATTAATAATCATAAATATGCTAATAATTATGACTATAATAAGGCTATATATTTAATGAGTGAATATAAGTTTCTTGATAACGGATTTTTTATTGTTAAAGAGGGAAAAGAAATGCACACACCTATTTCTACAATTAACTATGAATATTATGATAATATTTCACTTTTAAGAGAAAAAATAAATCAACAAGAAGATAAGATTCAATGTATAGTTAGTAATATTGAATTTGAAGGAAAGGTTGATTTTGGTGAAACTCAAAACCCTTCTTTAAATCAATATGCTGACAACATGGATGTAATGAATTTTTTGTTAACAATATAGTTTAAAACTTATCTTAAAAAACAACATATTTAGATTAATAATTACCAAATTTGTTGTTTAATTTTAAAATATGAAAAAACATAATTTTAGTGCAGGTCCTTGTATTCTTCCACAACAAGTATTATTAGAAGCATCAGAATCTATTATGGACTTTAATCAAAGTGGTTTATCTCTCATAGAAATATCACATAGAAGCAAAGCATTTGTAGATGTAATAGAAGAGGCTAAAGATATTGCTTTAGATCTATTAGACCTTAAAAACAAAGGTTATAAAGTGCTCTTTTTACAAGGTGGTGCTAGTACACAGTTTTTAATGACAGCTTATAATCTTTTGGAAACTACAGCTTCTTTTTTAAATACTGGGTCATGGAGTGATAAGGCAATTAAAGAAGCAAAACTATTTGGTTCTGTTAATGAATTAGCAAGTTCAAAAGATTCAAATTTTAATTATATTCCAAAAGATTACTCAATTCCTTCTGATTCTGACTATTTTCATTGCACTTCCAATAATACAATTTTTGGAACTCAAATAAAAGATTTCAAAAAATCATCTGTCCCTCTAATTTGTGACATGAGTAGTGATATATTTTCCAGAGATTTAGATTTCTCAAAATTTGATTTAATTTATGCTGGTGCACAAAAAAATATTGGACCAGCAGGTGCAACAATTGTTATTATTAAAGAAGAAATTCTTGGAAGAGTGACAAGAGATATTCCTTCAATGATGAATTATAAACTCATGATTGATAAAAGTAGTATGTTCAATACACCACCTGTTTTTTCTATTTATGTATCCTTATTAACCATGAGATGGTTAAAAAACTTAGGAGGTATTAAAGCAATAGATGAGATTAACAAAACAAAAGCTGTTGTTATGTACTCAGAAATAGATTTAAATCCACTTTTTAATGGTTTTGCTGCTATTGAAGATAGATCTACTATGAATGCAACGTTTAATCTGATAAACAACGATTTAAAAGACACTTTTGAATCTATGCTGAAAGAAGCAGGTATTGAGGGGGTTAATGGACATAGAAGTGTTGGTGGATATAGAGCTTCGATGTACAACGCGTTATCGCTAGATAGTGTAAAGGTTCTTGTAGAAGTAATGAGCGAATTAGAAACAAAAGCATAAAAAATGAAAGTATTAGCAAACGATGGCATTTCAAACAGTGGAATAGAAAAATTATTAAACAATGGGATTGACATTAAAAATATAACTGTAGAACAGGGTCAATTAATTGATTATATAAATAAAAATGAAATCACAGTTTTACTTGTAAGAAGTGCAACAAAAGTCAGAAAGGATATTATAGATAATTGTCCTGGTTTAATAATTATAGGAAGAGGTGGTGTTGGAATGGACAATATAGATGTTGAGTATGCTATAGATAAAGGTATTAAAGTAATTAACACCCCAGCAGCTTCCTCTGGTTCTGTTGCAGAACTAGTGATTGCTCACTTATACACTTGTGCTAGATTTTTGCATATTTCAAACAGAAATATGCCCCTAGAAGGTGATTCGAATTTTAAAAAACTTAAAAAAGCTTTTGCTAAAGGAGTTGAATTAAGGGGTAAAACTCTAGGAATTATTGGATTTGGTAGAATTGGTCAAGAAGTAGCAAAAATTGGACTTGGCATTGGAATGAACGTTATTTATTATGATTTACACAATGATAAAGTCAATTTAAAATTAGAATTTTTTGATAGACAGATTCTAAATTTTAAGCTTGAAAAGTCTAGTTTTATCGAGGTTTTAAGTAAATCAGACTTTATCACATTACATGTTCCTGCTCAAAAAGAATATGTTATTGGGAATAAAGAGTTTGATTTAATGAAAGATGGTATTGGACTTATTAATGCAGCGAGAGGTGGTGTTGTTGATGAAGTGGCTCTTGATAAAAACATTAGTGATGGTAAAGTCTCTTTTGCAGCACTAGATACATTTGAAAATGAACCCAATCCAGAAATAAAACTTTTGATGAATCCAAAGATATCTTTAACTCCACATATTGGTGCAGCGACCAATGAAGCTCAAGATAGAATTGGCTTAGAACTTGCTGATCAAATTATTGAAATTTTAAAATAAAATAATGCTCGAAAAAATAAAAAAAAAGTGGGGTATAACTTCCTTTTTTCAAGTAGTAATTATATTTATAGTCTTTGGAGTGACTGGTTCAGCTTCAACTTTATTTTCTGGACCAGTACTAGAATTTCTAAATATAGGTAAAAGTGATTTCCATCCAATGATATACTGGCCAATGAGATTACTAATCTTGTTTCCAATATATCAAGTTTTATTAATTTGGTTTGGTTTTGTATTTGGAGTTATTGTTAATGTTTTGACCTTTCAAAAAGATAAATTCATATTTAATTTTTTCTATAAAATGGCTATTAATATGTCTAAAGGGATGCTAAGGTTAATGAGCTTTGGTTATTTATTTAAAAAATAGTTATTTCAAAATCTCTTTATTTTGCTCCATTAGTTTCTTTATTTTAGGACTTATTATCGCCGTACAGTACGGTTGATTAGTGTTTATGTCATAATAATCCTTATGTTCAATTTCTGCCTTATAAAATCTTGTTAACATTTTAAGTTCTGTTACAATCAGTTCAGAGAATAATTTTTTATCATTCAACTCATTAACATAAATCTTTGCCGATTTTAATTCATCTTCATTAACACAATAAATTGCAGATCTATATTGTGTACCAATATCATTTCCTTGTTTATTTAAAGTTGTAGGATTGTGAGTACTAAAAAATACTTCTAATAGAGTTTTATAAGAAATAATTGTCTGATTATATAAAATTTCAACAGCTTCTGCATGACCAGTAATACCTAAACACACTTGTTTATATTGAGGGTTAGCAACTCCCCCACCAGTGTAACCTGGATAAACTTCAATTACTCCTTTTAACCTAGAGAAAATTGCCTCTGTGCACCAAAAACAACCTCCTGCAAAATATGCTTTATTTAAATCTTTCATTTTATAATAATTAATAACTAGTTTGTCTAATGATTATTAATTGGTAATTTCACAATATTATTTATTATTTACAATGATTAAAACCAAAAATTTAAAAAAAAATTATAATTCTCTACAAGTTTTAAAAGGAGTTGATTTAAATATATCTAAATCTGAAATTGTTTCTATTGTTGGTTCCTCTGGAGCCGGAAAAACTTCTTTGTTGCAAATATTAGGAACTTTAGACAAACCATCCAACAAAGATTGTAAGTTAATTATTGATAATATTGATATCTTGAATTTAGATGAAGAAGAATTATGTAAGTTTAGAAATAGAAAGATTGGTTTTATATTTCAATTTCATCAATTATTACCTGAATTTACTGCAATTGAAAATGTTTGTATTCCTGGATATTTAAAAAAAACTAATCAAGTTGATTTACTAAAAAGAGCAAATGAGTTATTATGTTACCTTGATTTAGAGAATAAAATTAATAATAAACCAAGTGAACTTTCAGGTGGTGAACAGCAGAGAGTTGCAGTCGCGAGAGCATTAATTAATAATCCTAAAATTATATTTGCAGATGAGCCCTCTGGAAATTTAGATTCTGCCAGTGCTGAAAACCTCTATAAACTATTTTTTGATATTAGAGATAAGTATAAAACAACTTTTATTATTGTTACCCACAATCAAAAGTTAGCCGATTTAGCAGATAGGAAGGTTGAAATTATTGACGGTGATATTAATTAATAATGCTAAGTAAGTTAAACAATACAGATCTAAAGTCTTTTCTAGATGAAAAGTATAAGCAGTACAATAATTATAATTTCATTAAATCTGATCCTATACAGGTTCCTCACTCATTTTCTTTAAAAGAGGATATTGAAATTTCTGCATTTTTAACTTCAACTATATCATGGGGTAATCGAAAAATGATTATAAGAAACGCAAAAAAATTGATGCTTTTATTAGATGAATCTCCTTATGATTTTATATTAAATCATTCCAAGAAAGATTTTGAATTATTTTCCAGCTTTGTTCATCGAACATTTAATTCTATTGACTTAATTTATTTTGTACAGGCTTTGAATAATATTTATATTAACCATGGCGGATTAGAATCAGTTTTTTCAAATAATTGCAAGAACAACTCAACTCAAAATTCAATAAGTATATTTAAAATCATTTTTTTTAAATTACCTCACAAAAATCGTACTACAAAACATGTTGCTGACCCTTATAAAGGATCATCAGCAAAAAGAATAAATATGTTTTTAAGATGGATGGTTAGAAATGATAATAATGGAGTTGACTTTGGATTATGGAAAAGTATACCTACGAGTTATTTATCAATCCCATTAGATGTACATACTGGAAATGTAGCGAGAAAATTAGGTTTATTAAGCAGAAAACAAAATGATGCAAAAGCATTAATTGAATTGGATAAAAAATTAAGAGAGCTAGATCCAATAGACCCGGTTAAATACGATTATGCGTTATTTGGATTAGGCGCTTTTGAAGGTTTTTAAAACACATTGTATTTTCTTAATTATAAAATCCTTAAATTTATTTTTTCTCAAAAACTAATTTTATGAAATTACATCTAACTCTATTATCATTTATAATTACATCTTTTATTTATTGTCAAGATTTAAAACTTCCTATTGACACTATAATTTCTAGTAATCACAGTACAAAGATAAAAAATGTGTCAGTCGATTACCTTGCATCAACAGGAACGCAACCAGTTTGGAACTCAAAAGGAGAGGTAATTGCATCACTATTTTACACATATTACAAAAGAACCGATATAAAAAACACTAGTGAGAGACCTTTAGTGATTTCTTTCAATGGTGGTCCTGGTTCTGCGTCTGTATGGATGCATATTGCTTACACTGGACCAAAAATATTAAACATTGATAGTGAGGGTTTCCCTGTGCAACCTTACGGTGTTAAAGATAACCCCTACTCTATATTAGATGTTGCTGATATTGTCTTTGTTAACCCAGTCAATACTGGATACTCAAGAATGGTTCCAGATAAAAATGGTAAAATGCCTGATAAGAGTTTGTTTTTTGGCATCAATGCAGATATTAAATATTTAGCTGAATGGATTAACACATTTGTTTCAAGAAATAATCGATGGGAATCACCTAAATACATAATTGGTGAGAGCTATGGTGGTACTAGAGTTATGGGATTATCTTTAGAGTTACAAGAAAGACAATGGATGTATCTAAATGGAGTAATTTTAGTTTCTCCGGCTGATTATAAAGTTTATAGTACTGGTGGTGCTGTTGGTTCAGCAATTAACTTACCATACTATACTGCTGCAGCATGGTATCATAATGCTTTAGACGAGAAATTACAAAACAAAGATTTACTAGAAATTTTACCTGAATCTGAAGAATTTACCATAAATACTTTAATACCTGCCTTAGCAAAAGGAGGATTTATTTCAGAAAATGAAAAACAAAATATATCCAAAAAAATGTCTTATTATTCTGGTTTAAGTCAGAAATCTATATTACAACATAATTTAGATATACCTACTAGCTTCTTTTGGAAAGACTTATTGAGAGATACCAGTGGTTATACTATAGGTAGATTAGATTCTAGATACCTTGGTTTAGACAAAATGCTAGCGGGTTCTAGACCAGATTCAAATGCAGAGCTAGACTCTTGGGAGCACTCGTTTACTCCTGCGATTAATCATTATTTAAGAAATTATTTAGGCTTTAAAACAGATTTGAAGTATAATTTGTTTGGCTCAGTTAGGCCATGGGATAATAGAAATGACTCAACGAGAGATGATTTAAGGCAGGCTATGGCACAAAATCCATATCTTAAAGTATTAGTTCAGTCTGGTTATTATGACGGTGCAACGACGTACTTTCAAGCAAAATACACAATGTGGCATGTTGACCCTAGTGGTAAGATGAAAGACAGGTTTACATACAAAGGATATAGAAGTGGTCATATGATGTATTTAAGAGCTGAAGATTTGGAATCTTCAAACGAAGATTTAAGAGTGTTTATAAAAAACTCATTGTCAAATGGAAAATCTGCTAAATATTAAAAAATTAATTATATATATACTTTTACATAGTTTTGTTTTTGGCTGTAATCAATCAACTGAATTATATGATATTAGTCTAACTAAGGACTATCAATCTTCTGAACCAAACCTATATACTTCATTAAAAGGTGACACTTATTTAAGTTTTATCTCTTCATCTGAGAATTCAGATCTTAGTAAATTATATTTTTCTAAATTAGAATTAGATAAATTGAAATGGAGTAAACCAACTTTAATTAATAGCTCAACTGATTGGTTTGTTAACTGGGCTGACTTCCCTAGAATCACCACTAATAATCAAAATGGTATTTCTGTGCACTATCTAGAAAAAAGTGGGTTAGATACCTATTCTTATGATATTAAAGTAATGAATTCAAAAGATGATGGAAATAGCTGGAATAATCCTATTAAACTTCATAGTGACAATACAAAAACAGAGCATGGTTTTGTATCAACTGTCAATTTTAATAATAATTTTCTATCTACCTATTTAGACGGAAGACAAAACGAGTTATCAAAGAAAAACAAAAAACTTAAACCACAAATGACTTTAAGGGCAACCTCCTACAACATAGATGGGGTAATTCTTATGGACGAATTAATAGATAACAAGGTTTGTGACTGCTGTCAAACTGATATAGCTTTAACATCAAATAACACGCCAATAACAGTCTATAGAGATCGATCTAATAACGAAACCAGAGATATTTATTATTCATATTTTAAAAATTCTAAATGGTCTACTCCTCTAACAGTAAATAATGATAATTGGATAATAGCTGGATGCCCAGTCAATGGTCCAGCAATTTCAACTTTTGATAACTCTTCTTCAGTGGTTTGGTATACAGAAATTAATGGAGAAAGTAAAATAAAAGTTGCATTTACAAATGATATTACAAAAGGCTTTGATGATCCAATTTTAATTAACACAAGTGATCCTTTAGGCAGAGTAGATATTGAAATGATTAATGAAAATACCTCAATTATTAGTTATATGGATTATATAGATGATAAAGCATTTATAAAATTACAAAGAGTTGATAGATTTAACGGAGTTAATAAATCAATAATTATTGATGAGATCTCAAATACAAGATCATCTGGATTTCCAAAAATCAATATAATTGACAATTATAAGACTATTATAAGCTGGACAGATTCATCAAAAAAGCTTAATGTAAAGACTATTTTGCTTAATAACTCATATTTTGACTAATAGTGATTTAGTTAGTATTATAACACCCTTCAAAAACTCTTCAAAGTACCTTGAAGAATGTTTAAGATCAATTATTAACCAAAGCTATAAGAATTGGGAATTAATCATGATAGATGATTATTCAAATGATAATAGTTATGATATAGCAAACAAAATTTCGGAAAACAATAAAAGAATAAAACTTTATAAAAATCAAGGAGAACAAGGTATAATTAATTGCCTAAGGCTTGGTCTTAATAAATGCTCTGGAAATTACATAACTAGGATGGATAGTGATGACATAATGCACAAAAACAAATTAAAGGAATTATACAACTTATTAAAAATTAAAGGTAAAGGTTATATTTCAACATCAAAAGTTGAATATTTTTCTAAAAAAGGAGTTGGTGATGGATATAAGAAATATGAAAATTGGCTTAACAAAATGATGGAGGATAAGGATAATTTTAATCACATATATAAAGAATGTGTCATTCCTTCCCCTAATTGGTTGTTACATAAAGATGATTTAATTTCTTGCGGAGCATTTGATTCAAATATTTATCCAGAAGATTATGACTTAGTATTTAGATTATACAAAAATAAAATAAAAATAATAGCATCAGAAAATGTACTACATCTATGGAGAGATTATCCTATGAGAACATCTAGAAATCATTCAAATTACGCAGATAATAGTTTCATTGACTTAAAGTTAAAATACTTTGTTGAATTAAATTATGATATTAATAAAACATTAGTGGTTTGGGGAGCTGGAAGAAGAGGAAAGTTAGTTGCAAAAAAGCTTTGTGCATTTAAAATTGATTTTTTTTGGGTTTGTAATAATTCTAATAAAATTGATCAATTAATTTACAACAAAAAACTAAAAAATATTGAATACTTGAGTCAATTAAAAAATTATCAGAGTATTATTACTGTAGCAAATGATAAATCTCAATTACTGATAAATGACTTTTTCAAGTCGAAAGGACTTATAAAAATGAAAGATTATTATTTTTTTTGTTAATTATTAAAAATAACATTTAGCTAATTCAATTGAAATCCTTTTATTATTTTTGTAAAAATTTTTCATTTTAAATTCAATATATAAATGAACACTTTATTAAAATCCGCTAGTATTATTGACAAAACAAGTGATTTTCATAATAATAAAGTTGATATATTAATTGAAAATGGAATAATATCAAATATTGGTTTCAATATAATTAATCCAAAAAATTACAAAGAAATTAATTTACCTAACCTTCACGTTTCTAGAGGTTGGTTTGATTCTAGCGTTTCATTTGGTGAGCCAGGTTTCGAAGACAGAGAGACCATCAATAATGGTTTAAAAGTTGCATCCAGATCTGGATTTACATCCATTGCACTTCAACCGAACACAAACCCAATTTCAGAGAGTCGATCCCAGATAGAGTACATAAAGAACAAATCAATTAATGACTTAGTTGAAATATATCCTATAGGAGCTCTAACTAATCTAAAATCGGAATTAACAGAAATGTATGATATGAAAAATGGAGGAGCAATATGTTTTGGAGATTATAAAAAACCCATAATTAATGCTAATACTTTAAAATTAGCTTTATTGTATTCGTCTAATTTTAATGGAATAATACTTTCATTTCCCGAAGACAAGGTATTGTCAAATAACGGGGTTATGAATGAAAATATTACTAGTACTTCAATAGGCTTAAAAGGTAACCCTTCTTTGTCTGAACATGTTCAAATAATGAGAGACTTGTCAATTCTTGAATATACAGGTGGGAATTTGCACATACCAACAATATCCACTTCTAAGTCAGTTGATATGATTAGAGAGGCAAAGAAAAAAAACCTAAACGTTAGTTGTAGTGTTGCAATTCACAATTTATTTTTCTCTGACAACAATTTACTTAACTTTAATACAAACTTCAAAGTAAGACCTCCGTTGAGAACAAAAAAAGATATTCAATCTTTAATTGATGGAGTGAAAGACGGAACAATTGACATGGTTACATCTGATCATAACCCACTGAATATTGAGCTTAAAAAAACAGAATTTGACAATGCTGAATATGGCACCATTGGATTGGAAAGTTTTTTTGGTGCATTAAATTCAATTTTTTCAACAAAAATGGCTGTAAAGATATTAACTAACGGTAAATCTATTTTTAATATTCAAGAAAATAAAATTGAAATTGGAGAAACAGCCAATTTAACTCTATTCAACCCAGACAAGGAATACATCTTTGATAAAGGTAATATTTTATCTAAATCTAAAAACTCAATTTTTAAAAAATCAAAATTAAGAGGTGTTGTTTATGGTACAATTAATAAAAATAAACTATCAATACACAAGTAATGTTAAATGAAGACTTATCTTTTAAATATTTAATTAAAGAGCCTCAATCTAAAAAATCTAAATCACCATTATTAATACTACTACATGGGTTTGGAAGTAATGAGTCTGACTTACACTCTTTTGCTAATTATCTTCCTGAAAACCACTATATAGTATCAATTAGAGCGCCATTTAAGTTAGCTAGTGGTGGGTTTGCTTGGTATAATATAAGTTTTGACCAAGATATGAATAAGTTTAATGATCATGATCAGGCTAAGGATTCTATAAACATGATACTTAGTTTCATAAAGGAATTATCTAAGAAATACTTAATTGATAATAATAATATATCTCTTTTGGGATTTAGTCAGGGAACTATACTTAGTTATGCTTTATGTCTTAATTATCCTGAAAAATTTAAAAATATTATTGGCTTTAGTGGCTATATAGATGAAGCGATGATTAATATAGAATTAAAAAATAAAGACTACAGTGAATTGAATTTATATATCTCACATGGTAAAGATGATCCAGTTATTCCATTAAATTGGGCTAGAAAATCGACTGAAATACTTAAAAAATATAAAATTAAGTATTCATTTAGCGAATTTGATTCAGCACATACAATTTCTCCTGAAAACTTTTATGATTTCAAAAACTGGCTTGAATCTAACTAACTTTTATAGATAATTGATCATAAGCCAAAAAGATGTTTTCTGGTAAATTACTCTCAACTTTTTCATGAAATCCTAAGTAGTGACTAATATGAGTGAAATAACATACTTTAGGATTTATAATTTTAACTAAATCAAGAGCTTCTTTTAGATTTAAATGAGAGTGATGTTCTTTTATTCTTATACAATTTAAAACTAAAACATTTAAGTTCGATAATTTTAATAATTCAGAATCCGAAATAGATTTCATATCAGTTATATATGCAAAATCTTCTAATCTATATCCAAAGACTTGTAACTTATTATGTTTAACACATATAGGAGTAATGTTTAATCCTTTGACATTAAAGACATTATTATCTATTTCAATAGGATTTATGACCGGAAGACCAGGATAATTATTATCATTGTTAAAAATATAATTATAACGGCTTTTTAAGTTCAATAACACCCTGTTATGTGCATAAATATCAATATCTCCATAATTAAAATAAAATGGCCTTAAATCATCTATTCCTGCAACATGATCACTATGCTCATGTGTAATAAAAACACCATCAAGTTTATTACAATTAGATCGAAGCATTTGATATCTGAAATCTGGACCACAATCAATTAAAAAATTATAAGATTTCCATTTTATCAATATAGATGACCTTAATCTTTTGTCTTTTTGGTCAATACTTTTACAAACAGGATGATTACTTCCAATTACTGGTATTCCTTGTGAGGTACCCGTGCCTAAAAAGGTGATTTCTAACATAGTCACATAATTAATATAAAAATAGAATATTTTTCTTTGACCAAATCAATTTTTAATACATTTGTATTGCATAATTTATATGTTATTAAATATAGCTATGGATATAATTCACAATGGTGATTCAAAAGTAAAAACTGTTCCAACTACAAAACAGAAGGCTTTAAAAATCAATTTAAACGACAATATTTACGGAACTTTTGCTGAAATTGGAGCTGGTCAAGAAACTGTCAGGCAATTTTTTAGAGCTGGTGGTGCCTCAAGCACAATTGCAAAATCTATTTCAGCATATGACAAAGATTTTAGTGATGCAATTTATGGTATTGAAGATGATAAACGATATGTTACTGAAAATAGGTTGAGAAAAATGCTTGATTGGGAAACTAGTTTAATTGAAGAAAGGCTAACTAGAGATAAACATCCTCAAAAATTATTTTTTTCTTACGCAAACACCGTTGCAACAATAGATTTTGCCAAAAAATTTAAAGGTCATGGTTGGGTTGGTCTTAGATTTCAGATAGAGCCAAATGGTGCTTATAATGAAATAATTCTTCACATTAGATTTAAAGAAAATGATGCTAGACTTCAACAAGAAACACTTGGAGTTTTAGGTACAAATCTTATTTACAGTGCTTTTTACAAGTACAATCAACCAAAAAAAATATTAAAATATCTGTACGATAATCTTAACAAAGATCAGTTAGAAATTGATACTATAAATTTTTCTGGGCCAGTGTTCAAAGAAGTTGATAATAGATTGATTAGTTTACAACTTGTTAAAGGTGGAATGACTGATGCGGTAATGTTTTCACCAGAAGGTAAAAATGTTTTACCTGCTAAGATATTATACAAAAAAAACATTCTTGCCTTGAGGGGAAGTTTTAGACCAGTGACTAAGGTCAATGTAGAAATGTATCTAAACTCTATAAAGCTATTTTTAAAGCAAAAAAATGTTGAATTAGAAAAAACACAAGTTGTGTTTGAAATTACATTATCAAATTTAAAATCTGATGGTGAAATTGATGAACAGGATTTTTTAGATAGGGCTAAACTTTTATGTTCTTTAGGACAAACAGTATTAATTTCTGATTTTAAAGAATATTATAAACTTGTTGAATATTTCTCATTATATACAAAGAAAAAAATAGGCATTACAATGGGTATTAATAATTTAATAGAAATATTCAATCCTAAATATTATACACAACTTAGTGGTGGTATTCTTGAAGCATTTGGTAAATTATTTTTCAAAAATGTTAAAGTATTTGCATATCCAATGCTTGATGAAAATGGAAAAATTGTCAACAGTGATAATTTGAAGGTCCACCCGAGGATGAAAGAGTTATATAAATTTTTTAAATATAATGGCAAAGTTGAAGATGTAGTAGACTATGACATTAATCACTTAAAAATATTCTCAAGAGAAGTTCTGAAATTAATAAACAGTGGAGATCCTAAATGGGAAGATATGCTACCTAAGGGAGTTAGCAAGCTTATTAAAGAGCAGAAATTATTTGGTTATAAATAACTTCTTAGCTATTTAGGATTTGATTAGTGTGATCCTTGGTTTTTACTTTATCAATCACTCTAGTAATAATTCCTTTCTCATCTGTGATAAAAGTAGTTCTTAAAACACCTTCGTACTCTCTTCCCATAAATTTTTTCAATCCCCACACACCAAAAGATTTTATTAGATCCATGTTAACATCAGCAAGTAAAGGGTAAGGAAACCCACCAAACTTTGTGGAAAATGATGATTGTGACTTTACTTTATCAGCACTGACTCCATATATTGAGTATCCATTATTCTTTAACTCAGAAAAATTTTCAGATAAATTACAAGCTTGAGCTGTACATCCAGGTGTATTTGCTTTGGGATAGAAAAAAATAACACATTTATTAGGTAACAAATCTTGTGTCTTAACAATATTTCCTTTGTCATCAAGGCACTCGAATTTAGGTATCTTATCCCCTACTTTTAATAATCCCATAATTAGTATATTTGAATTTTAGGTAAATATAATATAAATGAATAAAAAAGAAAGAATTAAATTTATTATTGAAGAACTGGAAAAAAAATATCCAAAGGTGCCTATACCTTTAGATCACAAAGATCCATATACTTTATTAATTGCGGTACTTCTTTCTGCTCAATGTACCGATGTTAGAGTGAACAAAATAACTCCAATTTTATTTGAAAAAGCTGATAATCCTTATGACATGGTCAAAATGAGTGTTGAAGAAATTAAAGATATTATAAGGCCGTGCGGATTGTCACCGATGAAAAGTAAAGGGATTTATGGGCTATCTAAAATTTTAATTGACAAACATAATGGTAAGGTTCCTGCAAATTTTGAATTATTAGAAGAATTACCTGCAGTTGGTCATAAAACTGCTAGTGTTGTAATGTCTCAAGCTTTTAATATACCCGCGTTTCCTGTAGATACCCATATTCATAGACTTTTATATCGTTGGAAAATCTCTACTGGAAAAAACGTAAAGAAAACTGAAGAAGATGCAAAGAAAGTTTTTCCAATTGAATTATGGAATAAATTACATTTGCAAATTATTTGGTACGGAAGAGAATATTCTCCAGCCAGAGGATGGGACATAAATAAAGACATAATAACCAAGACGGTAGGCAGAAAAAAACTTTTTAGTAAGTTATTAAATAAATCTAATTGAGATTAAGTTCAATTTTTTCAGATTTAAGCTCAATTACACTTAAAGATTTCGAATAATTAATTAAAAAATTAATTGTTTCTGTTTTAGGCTGTATTTTAGAAGTTATTCTTTTTTTCTTAGAGTAATTTTTTTGCATATTGTTTTTTCTTTATAACGAAGAAAAAAACAAGTTATTGCTATTTAGTAAGAGATATGTTTTTTTTTGAAATAATACTCCTAAGATTGATAAGAGCATACCTCATTCGACCAAGAGAAGTATTAATACTTACACCTGTTTTATAAGAAATTTCTTTAAAACTTAAGTCATTGTAAAATCTGTAAATTAAAACTTCTTTTTGATCATTTGGAAGCAATTCAATTAAGTTCCTAACATCATAATCAATTTGATTTTTAATTAAATTATCTTCTGCATCAAGAGTGTTGTCCTTTAAAACAGAAAAAATATCAAAGTTTTCAGAACTTTGAAATTTTTGTAATCTTTTATTTTTCCTAAAATGATCAATAACTAAATTGTGAGCAATTCTCATTACCCAAGATATAAATTTCCCCTCTTCATTGTAATTTCCTAATTTTAATGTTTTTATTACTTTTATAAAAGTATCTTGAAAAACATCTTCTGTTAAATCTCTATCTTGAATCTTTGAATAAATAAAATTGTATAGCTTTTGCTTATGTCTTTTAATTAAAATTTCGAGACAATATTCATTACCTTTAATATAATCGCTTATTAACTGGGAATCAGAAAGTTTATTATTAACCATAACATTACATTTAGTCACAAAAAAATGTGAATTATTTAAAATAAAATTTAAAAAAGTAATGTTATTCTATAGGCGTAGTTATTATTAATAATTATAATCAAATATAGTCTTATTGGTTTAATTTCCAAAAAAACTAATAAAAAACTAGTCATTATCTTCAGATAAATGTAATTAATATTATATTTACTTTTCTATATTTTTTTAAAAAACGTGAAGAATAAAAGCTATAAAAATATTTTTATTAAGGGTGCAAAACTTCATAATTTAAAAAATATTGATGTTGAAATTCCTAGAAATAAATTAACTGTAATCACTGGACTTTCCGGTTCTGGAAAATCATCATTAGCTTTTGATACCTTGTACGCAGAAGGACAAAGAAAGTATGTCGAAAGTCTATCAAGTTACGCCAGGCAATTCTTAGGAAAATTGGATAAACCAAAAGTAGATTATATTTCAGGAATTTCCCCTGCAATTGCTATTGAACAAAAAGTTAACACCACTAATCCTAGATCAACAGTAGGAACAAGTACTGAGATTTATGATTATTTAAAACTTTTATATTCAAGAATTGGAATAACTTTCTCCCCAATTTCAAATAAAAGAGTAAAAAAAGATACTGTTACAGATATTATATCTTTTATTAAAAAACTTAAAATTAATCAAAAATTACTTTTATTATCTCCAATTGAATGTAATAACAAAAATGATTTTAATGAAAAGTTAGATTTACTAAAAAATCAAGGATATAGTCGTATTAAATATAATAATGTAGTAGATAAAATTGATAATTTTAATTATAAAGATTCCAATGATTTTTTTCTAGTCGTTGACAGAATAATCACTGTAAATGATGAATCTTTTTATAATAGACTTGCTGATGCAATAGAGGTTTCAATTTTTGAGGGTAATGGAGTTTGTATTATTGAAGATTTAGAAAATAATAAGTCTCATCAATTTAACACGAGATTTGAATTAGATGGTCAAATTTTCTTAGAACCTTCAACTAATATTTTTAGTTTTAATAATCCTTACGGTGCTTGTCCTAAATGCGAGGGGTATGGAGATATAGTTGGAATTGACAAAAACCTAGTTATAAAAAACAAAGAGCTTTCTGTTTATGAGGATGCAATTCTTCCATGGAAAGGACAAAAATTAAGTAAATATAAAAATGATTTTATTAAAAATAGTCATAAGTTTAATTTTCCAATTCATAAACCTTATCATGAACTTTCTGAAGGTCAAAAGAACTTACTATTTGATGGAAATGAGTATTTCAAAGGAATAAATGCTTTTTTTAACAAAATTGAATCAAAATCTTATAAAATACAAAATAGAGTTCTATTGTCTAGATATCGTGGGAAAACACTTTGCACTCAATGTAAAGGCAATAGACTAAGGAAGGAAGCAGATTTTGTCAAAATTGATAACAAATCACTATCAGAGTTAATTAATCTATCTATAAAAAAATTATTATTATTTTTTAAAAAAATAAATTTAACAGATTCTGAAAAACAAATTTCCAAGAGAATACTGATAGAAATTAAAGCTAGATTAGAACATCTTTCTAATGTTGGTTTAGATTATTTAACCTTAAATAGAAAATCAAAAAGTTTATCTGGAGGTGAAAGTCAAAGAATTAATATAGCAACATCTTTAGGCAGTAGTCTTGTAGGGTCTCTATATATTTTAGACGAACCGAGCATTGGATTACATTCTAATGATACAATTAGGTTAATAAAAGTTTTAAAATCTTTACGAGATCTAGGTAACACAGTTATAGTTGTCGAACATGATCATGATATAATGAAACAGGCAGACCATATAATTGATATAGGTCCAAAAGCAGGATCACAGGGCGGTGAATTAGTTGCTTGTGGTAATTATAAAGATTTCTTAAAACAGGACTCTATAACTGCTAAATATTTAAATGGAAAGGTAGAAATATCAATACCCAAAATCAGAAAAAAAAGTAAAGAATTTATCAAAATTATTGGAGCAAGAGAAAATAATTTAAAAAACATAAATATAAATATACCTCTAGGAATAGTCACAGCAATTACAGGAGTGTCAGGATGTGGAAAAAGCTCATTAGTAAAAAACATTTTATACCCAGCATTACAAAATGAATTAGGAATTTATGAGAACAAACCAGGTGAATTCACGAAAATTGGTGGAGATTTAAAAAAAATAGATTTCGTTGAATTTATTAATCAAAATCCAATTGGAAGATCATCAAGGTCAAATCCCGTAACCTACATTAAAGCATATGATGACATTAGAAATCTTTATTCAAAACATAATCTAAGTAAACAAAGATTATATAAACCAAAACATTTTTCTTTCAATGTTGACGGTGGAAGATGTGATAAATGTAAGGGAGATGGAGAAATAACAATAGAAATGCAATTCATGGCGGATATACACTTATTATGTGATCAATGTAAAGGAAGAAGATTTAAAAAAGAGATTTTAGATATTAAATATTCAAATAAAAATATTTTTGATATTTTAAATATGACTGTTAATGAAGCATTGTATTTTTTTGATGGAGCTGAAGAAATGAAAATATATAAAAAATTACTACCTCTAAAAGATGTAGGTTTAGGCTATGTTAAGTTAGGTCAAAGCTCCTCTACTCTGTCTGGAGGAGAAGCTCAAAGAATAAAGTTAGCTTATTTTCTAGGAAAGGCAAATAATAAAAAAAGAGGAGTCTTTATATTTGATGAGCCAACAACAGGATTACATACAGATGACATTAAAAAGCTGTTAAAATCATTTAATTCATTGATAGATATTGGAAATACAATAATTGTTGTTGAACATAATTTAGAATTAATTAAATGCTCAGACTATATTATTGATTTAGGCCCAGTTGGTGGAGAAATGGGTGGTCATATAATTGCTGAAGGTAGCCCAGAAGATTTAATCTCAAATAAAAAATCAGTTACTGCTAAATATTTAAAAGAATATTTAAAATAAAAGACTTTGGCACGCTCTTTGTATTGTATAAAAAAGTTAGTTTAATTTATTAGATAGTTAGTTAGAAACCTTGCAAAATCACATCTTTGTGTTTGCAAGGTTTTTTAATTTAAAAATGTATTTGTTATAAAGATTTTTTATATCAACCGATACATTAAAATAAAGAATAATAAATGTATAAATAATACTTACAAATAAAGTTTTGACTATAATATTTAAGTAATTAGAAAAGTCTAATTCAAAATAAAATGAAGTTAAAAAACCTAGTAAAATAATTAATCCAATTTTGAAGGAGTTCTTAGTTACTGGATGTAGATTAAATTTCAAATAAACAGTGTATACTTTTATTGAATTATACAAACAAATGGCTAAAAATGATGAAATAGCAGCGCCTTCAAGGCCATATAAAGGAATTAATAAGTAATTTAAATAAACTGTAGCAATAGTTATTAAAACTCCTAAAAAAACTATTTTACTGTAGTAAATACTATTAAATATAATTCCATCAACATTTCCTAAAAAAGCATTATAAATTTTAGTAAAGGAAATAATTAATACAATATTGTAGCCCTGTTTGTAATTTTCTGGAATAAAAGAATAAATATCATTTAAATTAAAAACAATTAGAAGAAAAACAAGACCGCAAACAATTAATAGATTTAAACTAGATTTTCTATACAAGACTCCTAATTCAGTAAACTTTTTATCATTTAATAGTTTAGCGCTTAAAGGATTAGCTATTTGAAATAGAGATCTTCTAGGAACTGTAATTAAAGTAGATATATATATTGCAACAGAATAATAAGCAACTTTAGATATATCCAAATATTGAGCTATCATAAATTTATCAATTTCTAAAACAATATTTGCAACTGCTCCGGCGAGACAGATGATAAGTAAATATTTAAAAATTAAAAAAGAATTGTTTGGCATTGTAATCTTAAAAACAAAAGAATTATATCTAATTGCATAAATCATCATAATCAAAGTTCTAAACACATAAATAGACAAAACACTTAAAATGAATTCTTGTTCATTAATTAATTCAAAATATATAAATATGAGTAAAATTGAAATTAATAATCTATGGAAGATTTCTTTTAAAAAATTCCCAAATACTGAAATTAATTTAACTTTAACCAATGAATAAAAAACTTCGAAATATGCAAAACTGATAGCAGTAACTATTATTACCCAAATATTCGTTTCTGTTAAAAATTGATTTGTAGGTAATATTAATTTTATAAAATCCATTGAAGTAATGCCTATAGCAGTTAAAATTATTACACTTAGTAAGGGAACAATCAACATAACGCTTATAAAAGAATCTTTATCAGTTTTCTTGGAATATGAAGAGTAAAATTTAATTATTGCATTATGAGTTCCGAGAGAAATAAATGGAAGCATTATAGTTGCTGTTGAAATAATAAAAGCTAGTAATCCATGATATTCATCCGACAAAAAATAGGTATATAAAAATAATACATTAATAGCACCTAAAACAAATCCAATATATGTTGTAATTGTATTATTAATAGATTGCTTAATTACTATTCCCATTATAGATTTTTTATAATATTTGAAATAGATCTGGTTAATTCAATTCTATTATATTTATTAGTATTATTTGGAAAAATTCTAATACCATCGGCTTTAAATTTTTCAAAATAATTCAAAATACAATTATAAAGTTCAATTTCTTGATCATATTTAAAATTAAAACCAACGTTAGTATCATTTATAATACTCTCGACATCATCGTTATTTGAAATTGAAATAATTGGTCTATTTGAATTCAAATATTCAAACAATTTAGCGGGTATAATATAATTTGATTCTACTTTATTAGTTTGAATTAATAACAATATTTGAGAATTTTTCAAATATTTACTTGTTTGATCATAGCTAATATGACCTATATATTGAACATAAGGATCTAAAGAGTGTTTTTTAATTAATTGTTTCACCTCAACACTTACATTACCAACTAAGTTCAATTGTAGATAGTGTTTTAAATCATTTACTTCATTTATTAATCTACTTAAAACTTTCCACAATAAATAAGGGTTTCTATCAGACAACATAGTACCAATGTGTGAAATAGAAAATTTAGTATCTAAATTAAAATCATCATAATTAAAATGATCAAAACCATTTGTTATTGTTGAAATAGGTTTATTGGTTAATTTACTATACTCAATATTTAATCGGTTAGATGTGACAATTATATGATCAGCTTCATTTAGAACATTTTTTTCTAATTTTTTATGCTTATTTAAAGTTGATTTTGTAAAAAAAAACTTTTTATTATACCAAATGTTTGTCCAAGGGTCTCTAAAATCAGCTAACCATTTAACTTTAGTTAAACTTTTTAATCTTTTCCCTAAAAGATGCATACTATGAGGTGGACCCGTAGTAATTATTGTATCAATTTTATTTGAAATTATGTAATTCTTTAGAAAGTTGACAGAATTTTTAGCCCAAAACAACTTTGGGTCTGGAATAAAAAAATTACCTCTTACAAAAAGTAATATCTTATCAATAATTGAGAGTTTTTCATCAGAAGGAATAAAGCCTTTATTGTAATTAGCATAATGTTTGGGTAAAAGTAATTTGAATATTTTATCAAATAAAAAAATTGGTTTTTTAATTATATCAACATTTGCGGGAATATCTATTGTTAATGATTTATCTAATTGGTTTATATCTGAAATTTGTGGAGTATACACAGAAGGCATTATATTAAATTGACTAAAATACTTTACAAATTTTAACCATCTTTGCACACCAGGACCGGAATATGGTGGCCAATAATAAGTTATAATCAATACTTTATTTTTCAATTTATTCAGCTTCTATTTTTAATATTATAAAACAATGATGACATCATGAGCAAGAATAGCAAAAGTGAACTTCCTAAGCTAACATAAGAAGATTTATTCACAACATCAGGACTAAAGTAACATTCAATTGTATTATTACCTTTATTTAAATACAACCCTCTTAAAGCTACATTAACATTGTCAAAGTTAGTTTCTGTGCCGTTAACGTAAACTTTCCAACCATAGGGGTAAAATATTTCTGAAAAAACAGCATAACCATCTTCATTATTAGAAGCGGTATACTTTAAATAATTGGATTTAAATTCAACTAAGTTAATAGTTGAATTATCAAGAATTTTAAATTTTTGACTTTTAATCTTAGTCGAAACAACACTTTTATTTAAATTTAATGAATCAAGGGATAAAATAGCTTCATTTTGAGAATCTACTTTGTAAATATTTTCTACAAACCAAGCATTACCGTTAGCATCTTCGTTAACATAAGCTTCGAATTCATCATTGTCATTTTTGCTAATAAAATACTTGACATTAAGCATATTTAAAACAGGCATATGATTTTTTGAGATGTAAAATTTTAAAAGAGCATCATAATTAGAAAGTTTAGCAGCATGATATCCTAAAACTGAATTATGAAAATAAGACGCTTTTGTTGAGTTACTAGTCAAATCAAGAACTCTAAATTTAGATTTATCGTTTAATATTGAAACATCCGCTTTGTTAGCTTTATAAGGGACTTCAACATTTTTAGATTTAACAAAATTATCAGAATTTACGTAATTGTGATTAAATCCAACTAAATCATACGAACCAATAATTAAAAAAAGAATAATTAATAAATTAGATGAAATAATTTTTTTTCGATAAGAGCTTAATATTAAAAAAGATAAAATAACATAAGTAAAAGTTCTAAATAAATCTGATTTAAACAATATAATTCTATCTAGTTTTAATGCATCTAAATATCCAGGACCATATGCATTTACATAAAGTGAATCGTTTACCCCACTAAAGTCAAATAAATCAATTGAGAAATATAGACCAATAACTAGAATAACAAATACAGCCAATGTCTTATTTAAAGCATATTTAAGCTCTTTTGTAGTTATATTTTTATAAATTATTGTATGTAGTGAATATATAGCTAAAACGGGAACACAGAGTTCTAAAATAACTTGTATTGAACTTACAGCTCTAAATTTATTATAGAAAGGGAAATAGTCAATAAAAATATCTGTTAAAAATGAAAGATTTTTCCCATAAGATAATAATAGAGAAATTATAATTGAACTAAGTAACCAATACTTATTTCTATTAGAAACTAAAAAGATTGATAAAATAAATAAAAAGAAAACTACTATTCCAATATAAGCTGGAGCTTCAACTATTGGCTGACTACCCCAATAAGTAGGACTAAACTCAATAGCATCTCTAGCTTGAATTGTATTAGCCCCAATAGATTTAAAATATTTAAAAGATTCTGAATCAGAATCAAGTTTTTCGACACTTCCACCTCCAATTACTCGCGGAATAAATAAATTTATACTCTCAAAAAAACCATAACTATATTCTGTAATGTAATCATAATCCAAACCATCGGAATGAATCTGATTTCCGTCTGGGCTAATAGTTATTTCATTTAATCCTCTTGTACTTTGTTTTGAATACTCATAAGTACTCATAATAGTACTTGCATTAAGTGCTATTGAAAAAAATAAAGCTGAAAATAATATAGCTATTGATTTAAAATATTCTTTCAATAACTTTCTCTTATAGAAATTAAAGAGATAATAAAGACCTAGTAAAACAACAATAAACATTAAGTAATAGGTCATTTGAAAATGATTTGCACAAATTTCAAGTCCCAAAGCTAAGGTGGTTAAAAAAAACCCAGTGTAATAACTCTTATTAAATACTAAAATTATACCTGCTAAAACTAAAGGCATATAAGCTATGGCATGTGCTTTAGAATTATGACCAGCACCAATTATAATAATTAAATAGGTAGAGAAGGCAAAAAATACTGATCCTAAAAACGCTAACTTATAATCCATTTTTAGAACAAGTAAAAAAACATAAAAGTTGATTAGATATAGTAATAAATAATCAGCCGGTCTGGGTAAAAACCTTAAAAAAAGATCAATCCTTTTGATGTAATTATGAGGGTATTTTGCTCCGAGTAAATAGGTCGGCATTCCCGAAAAAGCACTATCAGTCCAATAGGTTTCAGAATCATTTAGATTTCTAAAATCATTTTGTTCTTTGGACATTCCAGTATATTGAACTATATCATTTTGATAAATTTTTTCCCCCTTCAAAATGGGTGAAAAATAAGAAATAGATATAATAACAAATAAAATAAATACTAAAAAGTGGTGTGCGTTATTTTTTAGATACACAGAAATACTATTCAAGTTCTTCATAATCGACATAATCACCAATGTTGTTATTTGATTCTTTATTTCTTTTCGGCATTTTATCAATACTTACTTCACCTTCGTTTTTCTTATAACTATTTCTTTTATTTTGACTAAAATTATCATTCATTTTATTAGACACATGTCTAAATAAAAAAGGAGCCGCAAGTTTCATTAAGAAACCTAAAATACGATAAATCAGATAAGACCATAATAAAAAATATAATATTCCCATAAGTTCAAAAATACAATTATTGTAGAATAATAAAGTTAATAAAATAATAAAAATTATATATTTGAATAAATTGATTTAATATGACTAAAACTCTGTTATTAATATTATTAGCAATATTTCCAAATTTAATAATTGGTCAATATACAGACGTCATAAACAGTAATAAGCCTGGCGAATCTTTTAGTGCTTTCTCTGTAGGAACTGATGTAATACAAGTAGAAACTAGTACTAATTTTTTAAAGCAGAAACATAAATTACTTAATAATAAATTTATCGGCTACAGTATTGATTTTTCACTTAGGTATGGTTTTCTTGAAGAAGAATTAGAATTTATATGCTTAGGTAGTTACCAAACAGATATTTTTTATGATTACAGATATAACCCTACAAATGAATTAGCCAGAAAAAATATTAAAGAATTTAAAATTGGATTTAAATATTTAGTATATGATCCATACAAGAATTATGACGATAGCCCAAATGTCTATAGTTATAGGGCAAATCAAAAATTTAAATGGAGATCACTTTTACCTGCTCTAGCTGTAATGTCAGGAGTAAATATTGATTCTAAAATGAATCCATTCACTGCAAATGGAATAAATGGTATAAGTCCATATATACTAATAGCCACACAAAATAATTTTAAAAATAATACTGTATTCGTAGCTAATATTTTACTTGACAGAATTGGATCAAATCAGAGTGACTTTGAATATATATTTACATTAACTAAAGCTATAAATGTAAATTGGGCAATATTTTTGGAAACACAGGGAATAAAAAGTGATTTTTATGCAGACAATCTATTCAGTTTTGGTGCTGCATATCTTTTCAATAAAAACTTTCAAATTGATGCTTCATATACAACCAACAATAAAGAAACACCAAGGGTTGGAAAAATATCATTTGGGTTAAGCTACCGATTTGATTTTCACAAAGATAAAGTTCTTATAAAATGAAAATAATAAAAGTTAATAATAAAATACAGTTAACTGAGTTTGTAAAGTTTCCATTTGATTTATATAAGAACTCAAAACAATGGGTCCCCCCTATTATAAGTGAAGAAATCAACAATTTTACACACGGAATTAATCCAAATCTTGATAGCTGTGATTTAAATTTATTTTTAGCAGTTAAGGATAGTTTAATCATTGGAAGAATTGCTGCAATAATTAACTGGTATGAGGTAAATAGTCAAAAGATAAGAAAAATTAGATTTGGTTGGTTTGACGCTATTGATGATATTAAAGTCACAAAAGCTCTTATTAATGAAGTTAAAATGATTGGAAAAAAAAATAAACTTGATATTATTGAGGGGCCAATAGGCTTTTCTAATTTAGACAAAGTTGGTGTATTAACAAGTGGTTATGATGAGATAAGCACAATGATAACCTGGTATAATTACCCATACTATAAAGATCATTTTGAGAAGTTAAATTTTAGAATTGGTAAAGAGTTTCTGGAAAACAAATTTGATTTTGATAATATTGACACTGAATATTATTCAAAAATGGCCACAATTATAAAGAAAAGATATTCGCTTGAATCAATTAATTTCAATAGCACCAAAAAAGTTTTAAGTTATATAGATGAAATGTTTTATTTGTTTAACATCTCCTACTCTCAATTATCTTCATTTATACCAATAAATGAAAAGCAAATAAAATACATGAAAGAGAAATTTATTTCATTTATAAATCCTGAGTTTATAAAATTCACTTTAGACAGTAATGGAAAACTAATCGGCTTTGCTGTTATAATGCCATCTTTTGCGAAACCATTACAAAGAGCAAATGGAAAACTATACCCATTTGGGTTATTTCATTTACTATATGCAAAATTATTTCCAAAAAATGTTACTCTTTTTTTAATTGGTGTGCATCCTGATTATCAAAACAAAGGAGTTACTGCAGTACTTTTCGATTCACTTTTAAAAACATTAAAAAATAAAGGGATCAAAGAATGTATAAGAACTCCTGAACTAAAAGATAACACTGCTATAAGTAATCTTTGGAAAAATTTTAGTCCAGTAACATACAAGACTAGATGTACATATACAAAAGAAATAACTAGTCTAGAGTAGGTAAATTTTCTGAAAGTTTCTTATAAACTCCTGAAAGCAATCTTTCTCTTATAGAAGAAAATGCTTCAAGTGTCTCTTGAATATCTTTTGAGTTATGAGATGCTGTTGGTATTAGCCTTAGTAGGATTAAACCCTTTGGAATAACCGGATATATTACAGTTGAACAAAATACACCATAATTTTCCCTTAAATCTTTAACTAAAGCAAATGCTTCGGGAACTGTACCGTTTAAATAAACAGGAGTTACACAACTTTGAGTAGACCCAAGATCAAAACCTTTTTTCTTTAAACCAGATTGTAATTCGTGTACATTATCCCAAAGTTTTTGTTTTATTTCAGGTTTAGTCCTTATTAACTCTAACCTTTTTAATGCACCTACAACTAATTGCATTTGTAAAGATTTTGCAAATACTTGGGATCTTAAATTATATTTCAAAAAATCAATAACTTCTTTATCAGCGGCAATAAAAGCGCCAGTACTAGCTAATGATTTAGCAAAAGTTGCAAAATAGACATCAATTTCATCTTGAACTCCTTGTTCTTCTCCTGCACCAGCTCCAGTTTTTCCTAAAGTTCCAAAACCATGAGCATCATCAACTAATAACCTAAAGTTAAACTTTTGTTTTAATGCAACAATCTCCTTTAACTTACCTTGCTCACCTCTCATACCAAAAACACCTTCTGAAATTACTAAAATACCACCACCTGTGATTTCAGCCATTTTAGTGGCTCTTCCAAGGTTTTTTTCAAGACTTTCTATATCATTGTGCTTGTAAGTAAATCTTTTACCCATATGAAGTCTTACACCATCAATTATGCATGCATGAGAATCTACATCGTATACAATAATATCATTTTTAGAGACTAAAGAATCTATTGTTGACATGATACCCTGATAACCAAAATTTAATAGGTAAGCAGATTCTTTATTTACAAACTCAGCTAACTCATCTTGAAGTTTTTCATGTAAATCCGTGTGTCCAGACATTAATCTAGCACCCATTGGATAAGCAGATCCATATTTTAATGCAGCTTCTGCATCAACTTTTCTTACTTCAGGGTGATTAGCCAAGCCTAAATAATCATTAACACTCCATGTTATGACTTCTTTGCCTCGAAATTTCATTCTATTTGAAATAGCACCTTCTAATTTAGGGAAAGCAAAATAACCCTCAGCTATTGAAGCCCATTTACCAAGAGGGCCTTTATCGTTATAAATTCTTTCAAATAAATCTCTCATCAATAAATTATTTTATATACTGGATTTTTTCTATGGTTTTTTCATGTTCACTGTCAAAAAATCCTTGAGTTTCCATCCATTTATCACTATATATTTTACTTAAATACCTAGAACCATGATCAGGAAAAATAACAACAATCAAATCATCAGACTTAAACTCATTATTTGAGGCAAATTGTTTTACAGCTTGAACAGCTGCACCACTTGTGTACCCGACAAAAAGTCCTTCAGTTTTAGCTAATTCCCTAGCAGTATGAGCACTATCTTCATCTTTTACTTTTATAAACTTATCAATGAGATTAAAGTTTGTAGCTGAAGGGATTAAGTTTTTACCAAGTCCCTCAATTCTGTATGGGTAAATTTCCTTTTCATCAAATTCCTTAGTTTCATGATATTTTTTTAGCACTGAGCCGTAAGCATCTACGCCTAATATTTTAATGTTAGGATTTTTTTCTTTTAAAAATTTAGAAACACCTGAAATTGTTCCTCCAGTTCCACTACAAGCAATTAAGTGAGTTATTTTACCTTGAGTTTGAGTCCATATTTCTGGGCCAGTAGTTTTGTAGTGTGCTTCAATATTTAAATCATTAAAATATTGATTAATATAAACAGATCCTTTGATTTCTTGATTTAATCTTTTTGCAACTTCATAATATGATCTTGGATCATCTGCACTCACATTTGCAGGGCAGACATAAACTTTAGCACCCATGGTTTTTAACATATCTATTTTATCAGAAGAGGATTTAGAGCTGACTGCTAAAATACAATCATAACCCTTAATTATGCTTATCATAGCTATACTAAATCCTGTATTTCCAGACGTAGTTTCTATGATAGTATCTCCAGGTTTAATTATACCTTTTCTTTCTGCTTCCTCAATAATAAATAAGGCAATTCTATCTTTGGAAGAATGACCTGGATTAAAAGATTCTAATTTGGCATAAAATTCGCCATTAAAATTTGAAGTTATTTTGTTTAGTTTAACTAGAGGGGTTTCTCCTATTAATTGTAAAACGTTATTAAATACTGATTTGTGTTTTTTCATTTATTTTAAAAACATAATAATGTTAAATAAACTGACTTTTAACAATAACAAATGCAAAAATAAGTGTTTTTTTTTTAATTCACGAAATACAATCTTATTTATAGAAAAATTCAATGAAAATAAAATTTAATTATTGTATTAATAAGTTTAAAGGGATTTAATTGATGAAATAAAATATTCATGATGATCATTGTTATAGTTTAAATGAGTTACTAGCCTTAACTTATTACTTCCCATGGAAATTAATTTAATATTTAATTCATTTAACTTATTTATAAAAGAAACCTCATTAATCTCGTTATATAGTTCAAAAATAACAATATTAGTCTCAATTTTTTCAACGGATTTAACAAATTTAGATTTCTCTAGAACTTCACCAATTTCACTTGCTTTCTTATGATCATCTGCAAGTCTATTAATATTATTTTCTAAAGCGTATAAACCTGCATTAGCCAAATATCCAGCTTGTCTCATACCACCGCCTAAAATTTTTCGAATTCTTAACGCATTACTCATAATTTTTTTATCCCCTATTAAGACGGAACCTATTGGACAACCCAAACCTTTACTTAGACAAACAGAAATTGTATCAAAATTTTTACCGATTTTTATAGGATTATCACCTGTTCTAACCATAGCATTCCATATTCTAGCACCATCTAAATGCATACCTAAATTATTCGATTTAGCGATCTTATTAATTTTAATTAATTCTTTATTATCCCAACAAGCACCACCGCCTTTGTTTGTAGTATTTTCGATTGCAATAAGACTGCTTAGAGGGCTATGATAAAAATCCTTTGGATTAATTGAATTGGCAGCTTGTTCACTAGTAAACATTCCTCTTTCACCATTAATTAATTTAAATGAAACTCCACTGTTAAATGAAGCTCCCCCACCTTCGTAATTGTAGATATGCGAATATTTATCACATATTACCTGTTCACCAGGATTTGTATGTAATTTTATTGCTGTCTGATTTGCCATTGTACCAGATGGAAAAAACATTCCAACTTCTTTACCAAAAATTGCAGCAACTTTACTTTGCAATAAATTAACAGTAGGGTCTTCTCCATAAACATCATCTCCAACATTTGAGCTCATCATAAATTGGAGCATATCTTTGGAAGGTAATGTTACTGTATCACTTCTTAAATCTACTATCATGTTAATTAATTAAATTACATTGTATAGAACCTATTGGAGAACCATCTGGTATTTTTGGGCTACTTTTTAGTTCAAATAGTTCAGGTTTTGTATTAAATTTATTTATAGTCCTTAAATATTCTGAACTATAAATGTTTTTATTTTTTTTAGATGACAAAAACTTTGTGATGCTTTTAATTTCTTTGTTAGCTTTAGACTTTACATGAAAAAATGATTTTTTATTAGAAGCTAGATTTAATAAAAATTTAAGATAATTATTATTAATCACTTGTTGATTTTCAAAAAAATATTTATTTGTAGCTTTATCACTTTGGTTGTATTGTGTTTTAAAAGTGTTACTTGTTAAAGTCGTTAGTAAATGACTTAAGTTCATATTTTTAGATGAGGCATTATTCAAACTACTTTGTACAACTAGTCTGTTCATTCTCTCTGGACTAAGCAGTAATGATAATGACATTTCACTTGCTGTAGAAACAGCGCTAAATGGATCAAAACTCACACCAGTCATACTTTTAAACGACTCTCTAGATCTAGGATAATTATAAGCTCTAGGCGGGAATAACTTTAACTTTGATTTTGGGATAGCTAAATTTTTAACATCTATGGTTTTAAGTAAAGATAATAACGCGTTATTTTGCCTGTTAAAAGAAACATTTTCAACCAAAGCTTGATTATCATCTCTAGTAGCATAGTTATAATCAAGACCAGCAATTAATTTAACAACAGCTTCAGTCTGATATCTATGTAAAAAGTATAAAGGAACAAAAACATCTTCAAGCTTGCTATATGTTTCGTAAGATTTAATATTGAATTTAGAAAAATCATTTATAGCTTTATCTCTGACTGCCAATATATTATCTAATCCTTTTACGACATCATTTTCGTTATCCCATAAATGAGCATTTGCATGTGCGCCACTTTTGGCTCTAGCATCTGAGTCAGTTATAAATCTTAAACCATCATTATAAGCATTATCTAAAATATTATTTAAATCATTTTTTTCGTTTTCAGAGTTGAATTCCGAATAACTGTAAGCAACGGAAACCTTATCCCAATCCCCAATTCCTACAGCATAAGCTTCACTCAAATCAATTTCATCATTGGTAATTTTAATCAATGGATGTGGGTAATCCATTACTGAAGAACGATTGTTTGTACTAGCAGCAAAATTATGAGCAAAACCAATTGTATGACCAACTTCATGGGCACTTAATTGTTTAATTCTAGCAATTGCCATTTTTAGCATAGGGTCATTATTGTTATCATCAACAAAAGGTTTTGATAATAAAGCTTGTGCGATTAAAAAATCTTGTCTAATTCTTAAACTTCCTAGACTTACGTGGCCTTTTATGATTTCACCAGTTCTTGGGTCAACTACGCTAGCTCCATAACTCCAGCCTCTAGTTGATCTATGAACCCATTGAATAACGTTGTATCTACAATCCATAGGGTCCGCATTATCTGGTAATATTTTTACTTGAAAAGCATTTTTAAAACCTATAGCTTCATAAGCCTCATTCCACCAACTTGCACCCTCAATTAATGCTGACCTTACAGGCTCAGGTGTTCCGGGGTCTAAATAATATATGATTGGCTCTTTAGCTTCACTGTGTTCAAGATTAGGGTCTATTTTTTCTAATCTATGACGAGTGATATACTTTTTTGTTATCTCATCCTCAACGGGTGTTGCATAATCCATAAAAGAAATTGCTAGGGCACCACTTCTTGGATCAAATTCCCTTGGTTTATATTCATTATCAGGTAGTTCTATAAAAGAATGATGTTGAACAACAGAAACAAGTGATGGGTCTGGTGAAACTCCACTTGTTATAAGGTTGCCTGTTGGTTTTCCTGAAAAAGTAAGTAATGCTTCAAATTCAGAATTTTTTGGAAAAGATTTTGTGTGGTTAAGTTCTATAGCACTTTTTGTTTTATCAATCTTGTAAACTCCTTGTTTAGCTAGTTTTAATCTATCGGCGACTCCATGCTTATCTTGCATTAAAAATGAAGTAAAATCCACTAAATATTTATCATTATTAGTCTCTAAGATTTTAAAACCATAAATAACAGACTTAGCAAAAGCTTCTTTAATACTATTTTCTTCTGCTTTATTTTTAGTGATTGCTCTAAATGATAAATTTGGCTGAATTAAAAGTAGTTTATTTCCTGATTTTTGAAAACTAACTAATCTTTCATTTCCCAACTGTCCTCTATCTAACCCAATATCATTTGATCCAATTCCAGTTGCCAATGAGCTTATGTACAGGAAATCAGAATTTAAATTTTCTACTTCAAGATAAATTTTATCAGTCTTAATATCATAGTAAAAGTCAAAAAAACCTTCATATTTCACTAAATCTTTATCCAAAATAGACTGTGAAAATCCACTAAAAAACAATAAAAAGGTAATAAGTTGCATTAAATTTTTCATGAGAACATATATTTTATTATAAAAATAACGAATAATTATTCCAAAAAAATAACAAAAACTGAAATAAATAATTTTTTGACAAATATTATAATAGTAGTTTAGCAAAGTATAATATGTAAAAAATGATAACTACAGATCAATTTAAAAATCTTCAAGATCGCCTTGGTGCGTTAAGGAGGTATCTTTGACTTAGATGTTAAGAAGATTCAAATTCAGAATCAAGAAGAAAAAACTTTTGATCCAAACTTCTGGAATGATTCAAAAGCTGCTGAGATTTTACTAAAAGAACTACGCTTTAATAAAAAATGGTTAGAAGATTATAATAAGCTTCAAGATCAAATCAATGATATAGAAGTTTTAATAGAATTTTATAAACAAGGTGAGTCGACAGATAATGAAATTATTGAAAATTATAAGTCTTGTTTAGATTTTCTTGAGGAATTAGAATTCAAAAATATGCTCTCTGAAAAAAGTGATAGCATGAGCGCTGTTCTTCAAATTACTGCTGGAGCTGGAGGAACCGAAAGCTGCGATTGGGCTCAAATGTTAATGAGGATGTATATCATGTATTGTCAAAAAAATAATTTTAAATTAACAGAGCTTAATTTACAAGATGGAGATGTTGCCGGTATAAAAACAGTAACATTACAAATTGAAGGGGAATTTTCTTTTGGCTGGCTAAAAGGGGAAAATGGTGTCCATAGGTTAGTTAGAATTTCTCCGTTTGATAGTAACGCTAAAAGACACACCAGTTTTGCTTCAGTCTATGTGTATCCGCTTGTTGATGATTCAATTGAAATCGAAATCAATCCGGCAGATCTTGAAATTACAACTGCAAGGTCTAGTGGCGCTGGAGGACAAAATGTTAATAAGGTTGAAACTAAAGTTCAACTAACGCATAAACCAACTGGAATTAAAATATCCTGTTCAGAAACTAGATCACAACATGACAATAGATCTAGAGCCTTACAAATGTTAAAATCTCAATTATATGAAATTGAAATAAAAAAACAGCAAGAAGAAAGATCAGACATAGAAGCTGGAAAAATGAAAATTGAATGGGGTAGTCAAATTAGAAATTATGTTCTTCACCCATATAAACTTATTAAAGATGTTAGAACAGGTCATGAGACAGGAAATATTGATGCTGTTTTGGATGGGGAAATAAAACCCTTTTTAAAATCATTTTTAATGATGTCAGGGCAAACTAAAAAAACAAACGAATTATAATATGATTAAAATTTATCACAATAACAGATGCAAAAAATCTAGAGAAGCTGTTCAATATTTAACAGAAAAAAAAATTAAATTCACAATAATCGAATATTTAAAAGAGAATTTATCGATTGATGAAATGACAATACTAATCAGTAAACTTAATATCGACCCCATAAAGCTATTAAGAAAAAATGAAATTATTTGGAAAGATAAATTTAAAAAACAAGATCATTCAAAACTGGATATTATTAAAATATTAGTTTCAAATCCCAAACTAATTGAAAGACCTATTATTGAAAATTCAGATAAAGCTATAATTGGCAGGCCCATTGAAAAGTTAATTGAGTTCTTAAAATCAAATTAACATACTTTTAACTATTTTATATAAATCTTGGATATAAGTTTGTAAAAAACTATATCAATGAAGAATTTATTTCTATCTTTTTTTATTTCAATAATAAGCATTAATAGTATACTTTCACAATGGAATTCACAGGAGTTTAAAATTACTGGTACAATTCTAGAGTCTGAGAATAAAGAGCCCTTAGAATACGCTACCGTAACATTACTGAACATTAAAGACAATAGTATAGTTACTGGTGGATTAACTGATAATAATGGAAACTACGTCATGTCAGTTAATAAAGGAATTTATAATTTGATGGTTGAGTATATTTCTTATAAAAATTATTTTTTAAATGATATAAATATTTCAAAAAATATTGAATTAAATAATATCGAATTACTTATAGATATTGAATCATTAGATGAAGTTGAAATTATTGCAGAAAATACCACTGTCGATATTAGACTTGACAAAAAAATATACACTGTTGGAAGAGACTTAACTGTTAAAGGTGGTTCAGTTAGTGATGTATTAGATAATGTGCCATCAATTTCAGTCGATGTTGAAGGTAATGTAGCACTTAGAGGCAGTGAAGATGTAAGAATTTTGATTAATGGAAAACCATCTGGTTTAGTAGGTTTAAACTCAGCTGAGGCACTTAGGCAACTACCATCTGAATCAATTGAAAAAGTTGAGGTAATAACTTCACCATCAGCAAGATATGATGCACAAGGAAATGGAGGAATAATAAATATAATCTTAAGAAGGAATAAATTATTAGGTTTTAACGGAACAGTAAATGCAAATATTGGAGACCCCAAAAGTTCAGGAGTTTCTACAAACCTTAATTACAGGACTGGGGATGTTAATATTTTTAATTCCACTGGTTTAAGTGATAGACTTAGAATAGGAGATTCTTATGCTTATTCAGAGTACTATAATGGTGATGATGAAAGCTCTTACATTAGAGATAACAGAGACTGGGAAAGACAAAATAATAGTTTATTTACAAATACTGGTTTAGAATGGTACATTAATGATAATACATCAATAACAACATCATTTTTGTTAAGCAATTCTGATGGAAATAACCTAAATGAAAATACGACCTTAGAATTAGATAGTAGTCAAAATATAGTTAATGAAACTTTTAGGTTAGAAAACGAATCTTCCAAAGATGAAAATTATGAATATTCACTTAATTTTGACAAGAGATTTAATGATGAAGGACACAAATTAGTTGTTGATTTTCAAGTTGGAGAAAATACAGATAATGAGAATTCTATATTAACCCAAAACAGTATAGACTTTGAGCAGGTCACCTCTGATGAAACTAGCAACAATAAACTTTTAAAAGCAGATTATGTGTTACCTATTGGAGAAAACAAACAATTTGAAGCTGGATTTAAAATCGAAGAATCAGATTTAAATCAGGATTATAAAGTTTATTCTGATTCAAATAATAGTCTGACATTAGACACTGATCAAAGTAATACATTCCAATATAAAGAACAAATTAATGCGATATATTCTCAATATGGCTTTAAAATTGAAGACAAATATTCTTTTCTATTTGGTCTTAGAGTGGAACAAACTATAAAGGATATTTTTCAAATCACTACTGATGAGCTAATAAAAAAAGACGATACAGGAATATTCCCAACATTTAACTTTGGGTATGAAATTTCTGAAGATGAAAGTTTAACCTTTGGCTACAATAGAAGGTTAAGAAGACCTTGGTCGAGATTTATTAATCCTTTTCCCTCTAAAAACAGTCCAACAAGTATTTTTAGAGGAAATCCAAATTTAAACCCTACATATTCAAATAATTTTGATTTTGGTTATTTAAAAACATTTGAATCTTCGTTTTCAATTAACTCATCTGTTTATTTTCAAAAATCAACTAATACATTTAATTTTATAACTCAAGACACTGGAGAAACAGTTAATCTTGGAGGCACAGATGTACCAATAATTGAAAGATTTCCAATAAATCTTGCAACAAATTCAAGATTCGGATTTGAATTCAATCTTTCTTACAGACCATCAAAAAAATGGAATATAAATTCAAATTTTAACTTATATAATAACAAAGTTGAAGGAGAGTATAGAA
>JADHRR010000027.1:0-15953 GCA_016777305.1 Flavobacteriaceae bacterium | reverse complement strand
CTTCTCCTCCACCTTGATTTAAATTTAAATAATAGTAATCATACTCTGTATCTTCATATACAGTTGAGCCTGTAATAACATCGTCGATTAATAATGTATTTATATCAGGATCTGGTAAAACACCATCTTCATCGAGAGGAGTAATAACAATATCGTTGATAGTAAAACTAGACATTTGTGAAAGCTCACCAGCATTATAGAAATGAGTTTCTAAATAATTATTTAATATAGAATCATCGACAACTTGCTGAATAGTTCTATCAACTTCAGGGATAGAAACAAGGCCATCATCATCAGGAGGACAAGAAAACAAAAGAAAAGTTAAAACTAGTGATACAAAAAAATAAATCTTATTTTTCATTATAATTATTTAATTTTATGTCCGCAAGATACGATTAAATTACTTTTTTTATATTAAGTTTAACCATATTTTAAGAAAAAAATTGTCTTCTTTAAATAAATAAATTTATTAAAAATAACAGCCCCCTATGAAAAAAAAAATAATTCTTAACGAAGACCAAATAAATCAAAAAATCTCAAGAATTGCACATCAAATTATGGAGTGTAATATTGGTGAAAAAGAAATTATTATAGCAGGGATTGAAAAAAATGGATATATTATAGCTACAAAACTTAAACAAAGTATAGCAAGTATTTCTGATGTAAAAATAACAACCTGTAGTGTTAAAATAAATAAAGAAAAACTGTTAGATCAAGTAACAACTTCTATTGATAAAAATTATTACTTAAATAAATCTCTGGTGTTGGTTGATGATGTATTGAATTCTGGAGCTACTCTAATATACGCTGTAAAGCATTTTTTAAACACAGAGGTTAAGCAATTCAAAACAGCTGTACTAATTAACAGAAATCATAAAAAATATCCAGTAAAAGCAGATTTTAAAGGAATTTCCTTATCTACTACTACTGTAAGTCATGTTAAGGTTAGATTTACAAATAATAATGCAGAAGCATTCTTAACTTGATAAATTTACTATTTCATTAGCGATTTCTTCTTGATTTTTTAAATCACATTGAATTACATTTAAAGCTTGATTGTAATAATAGTTTCTTTCAAATAAATGTTTTGCTATATAATCGTTCATTGAATCTATATTGTTAATATTTGATAGAATAGGTCTAGATGATTTAATGTTGATTAATCTCTTTGACAAAACTTCAATTGAATATTTTAAAAAAAATGATTTAGAATCCTTAATTAAGGCTAAGTTATTAGAATAACAAGGAGTGCCGCCACCAAGTGATAATATAATATTATCATATTTAGACATAATTAACTTCAAAGAATCTGATTCAATTTTTCTAAAATAAACTTCTCCCTTTGAAGAAAATATTTTAGAAATAGTTTGATTTGTTGTTGATTCAATGTATGAATCTAAGTCTATAAATCTTTTACCAGTTATTTTGGATATAATTTTTCCAATTGTTGTTTTACCACAGCCCATATAACCTAATAAAACTATATTCATATCAATTTTTGAGTTAATTATTATATGTAAAAATATGTATTAGAATTAATAATTAATATTATCGAAAAAATCATTGTAATATAAATTAAACATTTTATATTTGCAGCCTTATTGAAATAAATAAGACCTGGTAGCTCAGTTGGTAGAGCATCTCCCTTTTAAGGAGAGGGTCCTGGGTTCGAGCCCCAGCCAGGTCACAAAAATCTCATCAAAATTGATGAGATTTTTTTTTAATATTTAGGTTTCAATCTTCCTGGTGTATAAGGAGCTTTTATTATTTTTAATTTATTTTCAATTTCTTTTATATCAACTTCTATTAGATTTTTTATTTTGTTAAATATTGGAATAAACTCATCTTTAGCAATTTCAAAGCTTTTAAGATGAGTTACAGTAGGAGACGAAGTAGAATATTTTTGTTCGTATAATATAGAACTTAATCTCCCATAAGCTGTTGGAACTTGCTGAATATCAAGCTTACTTTTTAACGAATTTCCGTAAAAACTTGTATTGATAGATTTTATTTTAGAATCAGTATTAAAAATTAGTTTAGATAGTTCATCATAAGGAGCTTCAACTAGCTTAATTGCTTGTTTAAAATATTTAATTTTATTAGAAGCTTCTCCTAACATTTTTGCAGCAGAGAGCATATCGCCTTCTAGACTTGAAACTTTTCTTTGAAATATTACCTTCTCAGCTCTATCTAAAGCAGGCATGGAAGTGTTATTTAGTGCTAAGACATTAAAAAAAACTGGATTAGATAATTTCTTAAATGTCGAGCCATTGAATAAATCCATCTCAATAGAATATTTTCCAGGATTAACTAAAGTCCCCTCAGAAACACCAGCAAAAGGATTATAAAAACTAGATTTAGCGAAACTAACAGGTACTTTTTCTTCATAACGAAGATCCCATTGAAAACGTTGAATACCCAATTTTGGGGATTTGAATACTTTTTTAATAACTAGTCCGTCAGAGTCTTTGATTGTAAAAATTAACTTGTCTTCATATTCATTCGATTCATTATACAAATCTTCATAAGAAGGATAAGTTACATCTTTATTATTTTTAGTTAATTCTTTTTCACTTTTTTGTCTTTTAGATTTCAATGAACTAAAATTATCATTATGATAATATGTTATCATTGCTACCGGACCTAAGTTTGTAGCTGAATAAAAGTTGTCACCTTGAAAAGCTTTTCCTGGAAGTCCTAAAGGCATACTTTTTTCCCACATCAAAGGGTCTCTTACATTAAAGATATTAGAATTAGTAGTAGAGTAATAATCTTCAATTGATCTTAATGAGGAATAATCATCTAACACGTAAAAACCTCTTCCGAAAGTCCCAAGCACTAAATCATTTTCTCTTTCTTGTATTGCTATATCTCTAACTGCAATTGTAGGTAATCCATTATCCAGTTCTTTCCATCTACTACCAGAATTAGGTGAAAAGAATACTCCAAATTCAGTTCCACAAAATATCAGATCTTTATTAATATGATCCTCTTCAATTGAATATACACTACCTCTTTGGGGAAGGTTGTTTGAAATTGATTTCCAGGTTTTGCCTTGATCTGAAGATTTATAAATATAAGGTTTAAAATCTCCAAATTTATGGTGATTAAATGCGACATACATGACATTTATGTCATGTTTAGATAAATAAATACTATTAGTATAGGAGAAGTTTGGAACACCTTTAATATTATCAATTTCAGTCCAATTTTGACCACCATTTTTTGTGATTTGAATTAGACCATCATCGGTTCCAACTGCAATAAAATTAGGGTCTAAAGGAGATTCTGACAATGATACAATTGTTCCATAAGGAGATGTTGATCCATTCTTGGCTACTGCATCCATACTTAAGACCCTATCATAAACTTTAAGTTCATTTCTATTAATTTTTCTAGAAAGATCATCACTTATAACCTCCCAGCTGTTCCCATAATCATCAGATCTAAAGACTTTGTTTGCGGCAAAATATAATCTCCCACTTTTATGTTTACTTACAGCTAATGGAGCATCCCAATTCCATTTATAATCTAATTCACCTTTTCTTGCGATTGGTTTAATTCCCACTTCCTCTCCACTTAATTTATCATATCTAACTAACCACCCATATTGTGACTGTGCATAAACAATATTTGGGTTTTCTGGATCAACTTGAGATTCAAACCCGTCTCCTCCATGAGTAATAAACCAATCTTGATTAGTTATCCCGTGAGCAGTTTTGACTCTTGAGGGACCACCCATACTAAAATTATCTTGAGTTCCACCATAAATATTATAAAATGGTTCAGCATTATCTACTGCTACTTTATAAAATTGAGTCACAGGTAGGTTTTCTTTAAAGTCCCAGTTTTTTGCATTATCAAACGTTTCATAAATACCACCATCACAACCCACTAACCAATGAGAATTATTGTTAGGATTAATCCACATAGCATGATTATCAACATGTTTGAAATCTTCTCCAACATTTTTAAAGGTTTTACCTCCATCATGAGTAACTGCCATCCATGTATCCATCGTGTAAACAACGTCTTGATTAACGGGGTCGGCAAATATCTCTTGATAATAATTACCACTTGTAACCTTGCTACTTTGTTTTATCCAACTCTCCCCCCTGTTGGTTGATTTGTAAAAACCACCCTTTCTTTCAGCAGCCTCTACAATAGCATAAATTATTTCTGGATTTGCATCAGAAATATCCATTCCAATTCTTCCAATTTCAACACTTGGTAGACCTTTATTTATTTCTTTCCATGTTATACCACCATCAACTGATTTATGCAAACCAGATCCTGGGCCACCTCCAACATAGGTGTAAACATGTCTTCTTCTTTGATGACTTGCAGCATATAAAACATTTGGATTTCTAGGATCCATGTGTATCTCGTTAAAGCCTGTATGTTCGTCAATATATAGTATTTTATTCCAGGTATTTCCACCATCTTCAGTTTTATAAACACCTCTATCTCCACCTTTACTCCATAATGGTCCATATGCTGAAACATAAACTATATCAGAATTTTCAGGATGAACTAAAATATTACCAATATGTTCAGAGTTTTTAAGCCCCATATTAATCCAAGACTTACCACCATCAAGAGATTTATAGACTCCATCTCCATATGCCACAGATCTTTGATTGTTGTTTTCTCCAGTGCCAACCCAAACAATATTGGTATTATTTGGATCAATCGTAACGCAACCAATGGAATAAGATGATTCATTATCGAATACAGGAGTATAATCCAAGCCCCAATTTGAAGTTTTCCATACACCTCCAGAAGAAACAGCCACATAGTATTCAAATGATTTATCAGGGTTAATTGCTAAATCTGAAATTCTACCCGAAGTTAAAGATGGACCTACACTTCTCCATTTAAGGCCATTCAAACTAATTTTATCTAAAGGATCATTTTGAGTTTTATTTTTGTCTTTGTTGGCAAAAGAATTATTTGAGTAAATGAATAATATAACTGCTATATATATAAGTTTTTTCATGACGTAAAATTTAATTTTCATACCAATTTAAGAAATATTACATAATGTTAAATAATTAATAAAAAATTATATTTAAATAAAATCTTACATAGTAATGATATAATATATTTTATATTTGTTTTTCTGATTTTTTAGCGTACGTGGCGGAATTGGTAGACGCGTTAGGTTGAGGGCCTAATGACTTATTTAGTTGTGGAAGTTCGAGTCTTCTCGTACGCACAGAATATATTTTATGAAAAAAAGTATTTCAATTATTGGCTCTGGTTTTTCTTCTTTATCTGCCGCATGTTATCTAGCAAAAATGGGGCATAATGTTGAGGTTTTTGAAAAAAATGATGATTTTGGTGGTAGAGCAAGACAATTTAAAGAAGATGGGTTTACTTTTGACATGGGTCCTAGTTGGTACTGGATGCCCGATGTCTTCGAAAGGTTTTTTAAAGATTTTGATTTCAAAGTAGAAGATTTTTATTCTCTAAAAAAGTTAAATCCTGCATACCACGTATATTTTAGTAAAAATGATTTCATAGCAATTCCAGATTCTTTAGATAAGATTTATCAAGTTTTCGAAAATGAAGAAAAAGGAAGTTCAAAAAAACTTAAAAAGTTTATCTCCAGAGCAAAAGATAATTATAAAATAGCTGTAACAGACATGTTATATAAAATGCCAGGTTTATCTCCATTAGAGCTGATATCATTAGATACTATTAAAAGATTAGGGTATTTTTTTAGCAATATAAAAAAGGAGGTAAATAAAGACTTTAAAAACCCTAAACTTAGATCAATTTTAGAGTTTCCTGTTTTGTTTTTGGGTGCTGAATCCTCAAATACTCCAGCTTTTTATAATTTTATGAATTATGCAGATTTTGGTTTAGGTACTTGGCAACCAACAAATGGATTTTTTGATGTAGTAAATGCTATGATTAGCGTTGGAAAGAAACTTGGAGTTAAATATCATAATAATTCTAATATAGATGAGATAATAACTATTAAAAATTATGCAACTGGAATTAGGGTGAATGATAAAATAATAAATTCTGATATAGTATTATCAGGTGCTGATTATAATCATACTGAAAAACTTCTACCCAAAAATTTAAGACAATATTCTGAAAAATATTGGTCAAAAAGAGTTCTAGCTCCTTCATCTCTATTATTTTATCTTGGTTTTGATAAAAAATTAAATAATCTAGCTCATCATAATCTATTTTTTGATACTGATTTTAATTTACACTCCAAAGAAATTTATAAAGAACCAAAATGGCCATCTGAGCCTTTATTTTATGCTAACTTTACTTCTATTACCAATAAACATACAGCACCTAAAGGGTGTGAAAATGGTTTCATTTTAATTCCTTTAGCACCAGGATTAAATGATACTCAAAAATTAAGAGACAAGTATTTTGATATAGTTATAGATAGAATTGAGTCAATAACTGAGCAAAAAATAAAAGAGAGTATTATTTTTAAAAAATCTTTTTGTGTTAGTGATTTTATTGATGAGTATAATTCATACAAAGGAAATGCTTATGGATTAGCAAATACACTTCTCCAAACTTCATTTCTAAGGCCTAAATTAAAAAGTAAATTAGTTAAAAATATGTATTTTACAGGTCAATTATCTGTTCCAGGTCCAGGCGTACCACCAGCAATAGTTTCTGGAAAACTTGTTGCTGATTTGATAAATAATAAATAAATTGTATTAGCTTTAACCAAATTAATTTTTTTATGAAAACTATTTTTGATGATGTCTCAAATGATTGTAGTAAGATTGTTACAAAAACTTACAGCACTTCATTTTCATTAGCCACAAAAATGTTGTCTAAAGGAATACGTCAACATATTTATAACATATATGGATTCGTAAGATTTGCTGATGAAATTGTAGACTCTTTTCATGATTATGATAAAGAAACGTTATTTAAAGACTTCTCATCTGATTTAGAGAAATCCCTTAAAAATAAAATTCATTTAAATCCAATTCTAAATTCTTTTCAAGCCACCTACCACAAGTTTAATATAGATAAAGATCTTGTTGATTCTTTTATGAGCAGTATGAAAAAAGATTTACACAAAACAAAGTATTTATCAAATCAAGAATACGAAGATTATATATATGGATCTGCAGATGTAGTTGGACTAATGTGTTTAAAAGTCTTTGTAAATGGAGATTCAAAAAAATATGAAGAACTAAAGTCCTTTGCTATGAGACTAGGTTCTGCATTTCAAAAAGTTAATTTTTTGAGAGATTTGAAAGATGACTTCGAAGTCTTAAATCGAACATATTTCCCAAATACTGATTTAAACCAACTAGATGAAGAATCAAAAATTAAGATTATTGAAGAGATTGAAGGGGATTTTAAAGAAGGATTAAATGGAATAAAAAAACTACCAATTGAAGCAAAATTTGGTGTTTTCATGGCTTACAGATATTACAGTCAACTATTAAAAAAACTAAAAAAAACCCCGGCATTAGAAATAAAGAATACTAGAATAAGAGTACCTAATTATAAAAAAATTGAACTACTAACTAGAAGTTATGTTAAATACCAACTTAATCTATTATAAACTGTTATGAATATAATCTTTTGGCTAATTACATTTTTTGTCACATTTTTTATTATGGAATTTATGGCATGGTTTACACACAAATATATAATGCACGGATTCCTTTGGAGTGTTCACAAAGATCATCATCACAAGAATCATGATAGTTGGTTTGAGAGAAATGATTTATTTTTTATTTTTTATGCCGTAGTTAGTATGGGCTGTTTTTACCTTTGGAGTTATGAAGGATTCTGGTATGGGTTGCCTATTGGTCTTGGAATAATGGCATATGGAGCATCATATTTTATTGTTCATGATATTTTTATTCACCAAAGATTTAAGTTTTTAAAAAAAGCAAATAACTGGTATGCTAAAGGGGTCAGAAGAGCACATAAAATACATCATAAGAATATCGGAAAAGAAAAAGGAGAATGTTTTGGAATGTTAGTTGTTCCCTTCAAATATTTTAAATAATAGTAATGTGAAATACGATTATATTATTGCTGGGGCCGGTTGTTCAGGATTAAGTCTATTGTACAAAATAATTCAAACTCCTTCATTACAAAAAAAATCTATTTTAGTCATTGATAAGAATCAGAAAAAAAACAATGATAGAACATGGTGTTTTTGGGAAAAAAACCCTGGCCCATTTGAGTCTATTGTGTATGCTAGATGGAATACTTTAGAATTTATTTCAGATGATATCAATAAGAAAGTAGACTTAGGTCCATATACTTATAAAATGATTCAAGGAATTCATTTTTATAATTTTGTTCTTGAATATGCTAAAAAATTTAAAAATGTTGTATTCATACAAGAATCCATAATTGATATAGATTCAATATTTAATGAAGCTAAAGTGATTACAAAAAAAAATACTTACACGGCAAAGTATGTGTTTAATTCTACAAATTTATTTAATCCAAAGATTAATAAACAAAATTCTTTATTACAGCACTTTAAAGGCTGGAATATAAAAACAGTTGACCCCGCTTTCAACTCAAAAGTTGGTAAACTTATGGACTTTAGTGTTTCACAAGAAAATGGTGCAACATTTATGTATGTTTTACCGACTTCTTCTACAAATGCATTAGTGGAATATACATTATTTAGTCCGAGTCCTCTTAAGCAAGAAAAATATATTAAGGAGTTAAAAAAATACATAAAAGAGGTACTAAAAATTGAGAATTACACTATTGAACATGAAGAATTTGGAATTATTCCTATGTCCTTAGCAAAGTTTGAACAAAATCCTAAACCTAATGTTATTAATCTTGGAACATCAGGCGGATATACTAAAGCTAGTTCGGGATATACATTTCAGTTTATACAAAAAAATGTTTTGGATATAGTAAAAAACCTAAAAGCTGGAAAAAGTCCCGTACAAAATCTTTCTTTTAAAAATAAAATTTATCGTTGGTATGACAGAACACTTATTAATGTATTATTAACAAAAAAATTGACTGGAAAAGAAATTTTTACAATTATGTTTAAGAAAAATTCAGCACATAAAATTCTGGCATTTTTGGGAAATGAAAGTACTATTACTGAAGATATTTTAATTATGAAAAAATTTCCAAAAATACCATTCCTATTAGCAGGTATAAAAAGTTTAAAGCAAAAAGGTATAAATGATATATAAACTAAATCTTGTGTAAATTATTTTTTTAACCAGTTACTATAAAATTCACAATCTTTATACTCATTAGCGATTTTAATATACGTGTCATCAATTTTGGTGTTTTGCCATTTCTCAATTTCCTTTAATTTTTTATTTTGAAGTGCTAAGGCTTGAATTTTTATATAATCAGTTGCAAAATTAGCTTCGTGCTCATCAATTCGATCTGTTACAGTTAAAATTTTAAATTTAACCGGGTTTAATCTATCTTCATCTCTTAAAACTATACTCACGTCACCGTCTTTTAATTTTTCTATTTGTGAATACAATTCAGGATCCATTTTTGTTAATTCAAAATTAAAGTCCTGAGTTTCTGGATTTACTAACTTACCCCCCTCAAATTTAGTTTCAATTTCATCGCTAATTTCTAAAGCCACTTCAGCAAATGTCAAATCACCTGATAATATAGTATTTCTAGCATCTTCCAGTTTTTTTGCTGCTTCTGCTATATCAAAAGGTTTTAGTTTAGGTCTTAACAAAATATATCTTACATCATATTCTTGGCCTCTAATTTTATCCAATATTATAATGAAATATCCAAAATCTGATTCAAATGGATCAGAAATCTCTCCTTCTCTTAAAGAAAAAACTGTTTCCACAAAATTTCTATCAAACTGACCTCTTTGTTTTTTTCTATTTAAGGTTAATTTACCTCCGCTTCGTCTAGAAACTAAATCATCACTATATAGAACAACCTTTGTAGTAAAATTAGCTCCGTTATCTTCAACATCTGCTTTAAATTCTTTTAATCTATCAATAACTTTTTTCTTTTCTTCCTCAGTTGTCTTAGGGATAACAACTATTTGAGCAACTTTTAACTCAGTTCCAAAAAATGGTCTATCATTTTTGGGAATTGAATTAAAGAACTGTCTAACTTCTTCAGGTGTTACTTCAGTTTCGTCAATGATCTTTTCTTGCATTTTCTTTGCTAACTCTGAGCTTTTATTTAATTCAAACATTTCATTTCTAAGTTCCTGTTCAGAATTTTTATTGTAGTAATTGATTAGTTTTTCCATTGAACCAATCTGTTCAGCAAAAGCATCTATTTGTTGATCAACAAATGACTGTATTTCTAAACTATTAACAGTAATACTGTCTTGAATTGCATGATGTTGATATAATTTATCTTCTAATAACTTACCAAAAACTTGACAAGTAGTCATATCATCAGTAGAAATTCCAGAAGCTTTAAGTTGATTAAATTGTTTTTCAATATCTGAATCTAGAACAAGAAAATCTCCTACAACAGCTGCCACACCATCAATCTTATTTCTATTATTATTAATTGTACTGTTATCTTGAGAAAGTAATAAATTCGATGTTAAAATAGCGATAACAACTACATAATTCATGAATAAATATTTAGTAAATTTCAAAACTTTTATTTTTAATTGCATCTTTGGTTATATCTTTTCTTAGTTGATCTATAAAAACTGATTTTCTTTTATTAATTATCATCCTCTTTAAAGTCTCTGAAACATAATCTAGAGGGGCATATTGATTAACTTTTAGCATATCTTTTATATTAATCAAATATAAACCTAATGAGTCTTTGATTTCAATAAAATTAGATTTTTTTAACATATACTTATTCACCTTTTTTAAATTAGGTAGCTGATAAAAAACCTCATTTTTATTTTTCCAAATAGTATCATTTAAAGAGAATCTATTGAATTGAAAAGAAAGTGAATCTAGGTATCTGGCATCGTCTATGTTAAATCTTCGTAATTTTTTTTTAAAAAGTGAAATATCAGGATTTAGATTAGAGATATATATAAATCTAATTTTAAAGAGTTCTTCAGTAAGTTTGAAGGTTTCTTTATAATTATCATATAAACTGTCTAACTCAAATTGTGTGACTTCTAAATTCATATTTTGATTAACCATAGCATCGATATATGTATTAATTAATATATCTGTTTTATAATCATCTACTAAATCTTGAATTCTATCTTGGTTTTCTTGAGGAAGGTTTAGTAAAGCACGTTGAAATAATAATTTATTAGCAGCCCAATTATTTATATAATTATTTAAAACCATCGTACTATCTGCAAAGTTTGTGCTGTTTTCAAATATACTTTCTATTTCATTTTTTGTCAAATACTCATCATCTACCCTAGCTAAATCTGAATTTGATTGATTTTTAAAATAATTATCACAAGAAAAAAACAAGAAAAATAATATTATGTAGCGCATTATTTAATTTATATTTTTTTTAATTTTTTTTAAAACTTTTTTATCAATAAAAATAGTTCTTTTTTTTCTTAAGGAATTAATCCATTTTTTTTCAAATAATACTTGATAATTTGAAATAACCTCACCTGAAACTTCATGAAATGGTTTTATTGATTTGTCAATATTCATAAAAAGTGATTTATTATTGTTGTAATATTTCTTTAAAGCTAAAGTGTCTTCTTTTACTCTATTCCAAACCTCATTTTCCATTAGATCAAATAATAACAACCCATCTCTGTATTCATTATAAATGAACCTGTATTTATCATTTTCTGTGTATAAATTTTTCTTATAATAATCCATTAATGACTTATTAACAAAGTCTTTATATAGATTTTCAATTGGTTTATATGTTAATTGATTATTTAATGCATTATTAACAATGTAATTAGCAAAATCTAAATAATTAAGCTTAACATTATTATAACTAATTAATACCTTATCCTTTTCTATATTATTTGGAATTACCCAGGGATTATTATTATCGGCGTCTTTTAATTCATTTAAAAAATAAGTCAAATTATTATTATAACTAACAGAATATTTTTTTAACAATTTTTTGTAAAAAGAATTAGAGATGACAGATGATCTTGAATTATTTCTAATTTTTTTTAATAACGATGGTTTCAATTCTTTAAAAGACTTTAATTCAGATTTAGAATAAAGCTTCAATATGTGCCATCCAAATTTAGTTTGAATAGGTTTAGAAATTTGACCAATATCTTCGAGTTCAAATGCTGCTCTTTCAAATGGTAATGAATTTAATTGACCACTTGTAAACGGCTTTAATTTTCCACCCAAACTAGATGTTTTTTTGTCATTTGAATATTTTTTGGCAAGAGATTCAAAATTAGATCCATTAATAATAGAATCATAAATAGAGTTTATTGTTAATTCAGATTCTTTATTGTTTTTAAATAACATTATGTGACCTACTGAGACCTCTCCTAAAGAATTTCTTATATCATTAACTTTTACAATATGAAAACCAAATCTGGTTCTAAAAGGCATAGAAACCTCATTAATATTAGTTTGATAGGCCTTTGTTTCAAAAGAATAAACCATTTTAAATGCTGAAAAATAACCAAGATCCTCAACGAAAACATTTTTGCCATCGTGATATTTCTTTGTTAAATATTCTAATTTATTATTTTTAAACTCACTTCGATATGACAAAAGTCTATTGTAGATATCTAAAGTATCAATACTTTCTTGATTAATTCTAATTAAAATATGACTAGCATTAATTTCTTTTTTTGTTCTTTCATAAGCTTCATTAAGTAAAGAATCTTGAGAGGTTTTATCAAACAAATAATTAGATGCTAATTGAGCCGAATACTTATTTAATTCAGAGATATAACTCTCATTTTTGTCATATTTCTTATCATAAGCCTCTAAAACCTTTAACTTATAATCAATATAAAGTTGCAGGTAATTGTCTATATTTTTTTGAGATATATCAGTAATTAAATCAAGATTTTTATTATATACTTTTAAGAATTCTTCACTAGTAACGTGATTATTATCAATAGAAAATAAAATATCTTTTCCATTATTTTGGGCAAAAAATAATAATGGAAAAATAAAATAAAATAAAAAGATGTTTTTCATAATTAGCTAAAATTAATAAAAACAGAAATTATCTAGAATAATTTGGAGCTTCCTTAGTTATGCTGACTCCGTGGGGGTGACTTTCAACAATACCAGATGAAGTAATTCTAATAAATTTTGATGTATTTTGAAAAGTTTCAATATCCTTAGAACCACAATATCCCATACCCGCTCTTAAACCACCGATAAATTGATGAATACTTTCATTAAGCTTTCCTTTGAAAGGAACTCTTCCAACAATTCCTTCTGGTACTAATTTTTTCAAATCATCTTCAACATCTTGAAAATATCTGTCTTTACTTCCTTGTTTCATAGCTTCTACTGATCCCATTCCTCTGTAAGTTTTAAACTTTCTACCCTCATAAATAATTGTTTCACCTGGTGATTCTTCAGTACCTGCAATTAACGACCCTAACATTACACAATCTGCTCCGGCAGCAATTGCTTTTGAAATGTCACCTGTATATTTTATTCCTCCGTCTGCGATTACAGGAATACCTGAACCTTTTAAGGCAGAAGAAACTTCTATAATAGCAGATAATTGAGGATAACCTACACCTGCCACAACTCTAGTTGTACAAATAGATCCTGGACCTATACCAACTTTTACAGCATCTGCTCCTGCTTTAACTAAATACTTAGCTGCTTCTGCAGTAGCTATATTGCCAACTATAATATCTAAATTTGGAAAATTCTTTTTAATTTTTTTTAGCACTTCAACAACTCCTTTGGTATGTCCGTGAGCAGTATCAATAATTATTGCATCAACTTCAGACTTAACTAAGGCCTCTGCCCTTAATAAGGCATCTGAAGTTACTCCAATAGCTGCAGCAACTCTCAATCTACCATATAAATCCTTATTTGAATTAGGTTTTAATGTAAGCTTTGTTATATCTCTAAATGTAATTAAACCAACTAATTTATTGTCTTTATTTACAACTGGAAGTTTTTCAATTTTATGATTTTGTAAAATAACTTCTGCTTCAAGTAAAGAAGTACCTTTAGACACGGTTATTAGATTATCGCTTGTCATAACTTCAGCAATTGGCCTACTATTATCCTTTTCAAACCTTAAATCTCTATTTGTTACTATTCCAATTAGTTTTTTATTATCATCGACAATAGGTATACCTCCAATGCTGTACTCTTTCATATATGATTTAGCGTCTGATACGGTTGAATCTAATGGAAGAGTAACAGGATCTATAATCATACCGCTTTCTGCTCTTTTTACGCGTTTGACTTTATCTGCCTGAGCTTTAATAGTCATATTTTTATGTAGAACTCCTATACCTCCTTCTTGTGCTATAGCTATAGCCATTCTACTTTCTGTAACTGTATCCATGGCTGCAGAAATTATAGGAATATTAATCGAAATGTTTTTTGAAAATTTTGTTTTAATTGAAACTTCTCTTGGGAGAATTTTAGAAAAGTTTGGGACAAGTAGAACATCATCATATGTTAGACCTTCTCCGATAATTTTATTTTGGTGTGATTTCATTGCAATTAGATTGTAATTGCATGCAAATATACGATTAAATATTAACTTTTTAGATGATTAAAATATCATCAAAAATGATCCAATAAAAAGAAGTTTAATCGAAATATAGATCACAAAATTAAATACACAATATTATTTAGAATAATTTTAAATAATAATTTAAAAAAAGTTATTTATGTATCTTTGTGCGTATGAAACAGTTAAAAAACACTATTCTATTCGATAGTAAATGTAACTTATGTTCAAAGACTGTGAAAAGAGTGATGAAATTGGATAAGAATAAATTATTTACATTCATCTCAAACAAAAGTGAATATGGTAAAAACATCATATCAAAGAACAACTTAAATTCGATCACTACTGAAACAATAGTACTGTTTACTTCTGAAAATAAATTCTTAATAAAATCAGACGCTGCTATTTCTATAGCTGTTAAACTGAATCCATTATTTCTAATATTTAACATACTCTTTATTGTTCCAAAAAAAATTAGAGACAGGGTTTATGACTATGTTGCAAAAAATAGATATAAATGGTTTGGAGAAAATGAAAGTTGTGATATAACTAATGAAATTTATTGAAAATTTCTAATGACTGGTTATAACAACTCTCAAAACGCAATGAATTGACATTATTAGATGTTTTTTTAGTATTAAGGTAAGATAATATTTTCTCTGTAGGCATATTACCAACTAATTTATTGCTTGCCATAGGACATCCTCCAAATCCTTTAATTGCACCATCAAATCTTCTACATCCAGCATGAAAAGCACTATCTAATTTATCATACCATGAAATCGGATCTGAGTGAAGATGAGCTCCAAATTCTATATCTTTATGATTTTTTAATACCGAATTAAAAATAGATTTAATAGATTCTGGATTAGACGATCCAATAGTATCACTTAAAGATATATAATTAACACCCATTTTACTCAACTTATATACCCAGTGATTAACAATATCCAGGTTCCATGGATCTCCATAAGGGTTCCCAAAACACATTGACAAGTATACCACTACTTTTTTATTAACTTTTTCTGCTATAGAAATGATTTCTGCTAATTCGTATTCTGAGTCCTTGATAGTTTTATTTGTATTTCTCATTTGAAAATTTTCAGAAATTGAAAAAGGATAACCTAAGTAATCAATTTTATCAAATTTAGAAGCATTTATTGCCCCCAATTTATTTGCAACAATAACTAGAAGTTCAGAATTTGAATTTGATAAATCAATTGAATCAATTATAATTGATGTATCAGAAAGTTGAGGAATAGCTTTAGGAGAAACAAAACTTCCAATATCTACAACATCAAAACCAACGTCTACAACACTTTGTAAATAACTTAACTTAGTTTTAGTAGGAATAAAAGTCTTTATGCTTT
>JADHRR010000026.1:0-16179 GCA_016777305.1 Flavobacteriaceae bacterium | reverse complement strand
TATATGACTTACCCTTACTAAGCACATCTGTAAAGGCTTTTGCTGAATATTTAAATGAGTTTATTGAATTTAAAAAATTAGATAAGTTTATACTACTTGGAAACTCTTTAGGTGGTCATGTAGGGTTATATTACACGAAATTATTTAAAAAAAGAGCTGCTGCTTTAGTTTTAACCGGTAGTTCAGGACTTTACGAAAGCGCAATGGGAAGTGGATATACAAGAAGGGGTGATTATGAGGTAATGAAAAAAAAGGTAGAAGAAGTTTTTTATGATCCAAAAGTTGCTACTAAAGAATTAGTTGACGAAGTTTTTGAGACTGTCAACAATAGACACAAGTTGGTTAAAACTCTTGCAATCGCTAAAAGTGCTATTAGACATAATATGGCAAAAGATTTACCAAAAATGTCTTTGCCAGTATGCTTAATTTGGGGTGAAGATGACATTGTTACCCCTCCAAATGTTGCTGATGAATTCCATGAACTGCTTCCAAACTCAGATTTATTTTGGCTAAAAAAATGTGGTCACGCAGCGATGATGGAACACCCTGAAAGATTTAACGAAATTGTTATTCAGTGGCTTTCTGATAAAAATATCGCTTAACATAAATAGTAATGCAAATTAAATCAGCAAAATTTGTAATAAGTAATCAAAATGTTGCAAACTGTCCAAAGACTAATATTCCTGAATATGCATTTATAGGCCGAAGTAACGTAGGTAAGTCATCACTTATAAATATGCTAACCAACCAAAAAAACTTAGCCAAAACCTCATCTAAACCAGGAAAAACACAACTTATAAATCATTTTATTATAAATGATAACTGGAATTTAGTAGATCTTCCAGGCTATGGTTATGCTAAAGTTTCAAGGTCTCAAAAAAATATTTTTCAAAAATTTATTACTAATTATTTTAAAGAAAGAAAACAGTTAGTTTCAGCATTTGTACTAATTGACATTAGGCATAGCCCCTTACCAATAGATATCGATTTTATTAATTGGCTAGCCTATAATTCAATATCATTTTCAATAATTTTCACTAAATGTGATAAACTAAAACCAAATGTGATTAAATCAAATATTGAAAAATACAAACAAAAACTTAAAGAAGACTGGGATGTTTTACCCAATTTCTTCACTACATCTAGCTCTAAGTTTATAGGAAGAGAAGAGATTTTGGATTTTATTGATCAAATTAATTTGTCGCTTTTAAAAAAGTCTAGTCTTTAATTACAAAACCTAATACTTCCCCTGTAGAATCACTCATTTGTTTTAATCCAAGTAATTTAGCAATAGTTGGTGCTATATCTGTAATTTTTGTTTTAACATTAGATTCACCTTGAACAATTTTTTTACCAAAGAAAATAAGTGGCACATGTGTGTCATATGTATATCCAGATCCGTGTGTAGTTCCTTTATTACCGTAGCTTATGACATTTTCCTTAAGTTTAAAAATAATATCACCAGATCTAAGAACATTATATCCATTTTGAATTAATAGATCATATCCACTATCAAAATTTCCGTTAATTATATCTTCAGATGTGTATGATTTATCAATATATTTCAGTTGATTAAGTGTGTTAATTATAGTTTTTTCAATACTATTAAAACTTAGATTTAATGAATTTATAATTTCATTATTAAGATAAATCTGACTATTCATAACTTTGCTAATCAATTGATTTGAACCATAAGATTTAAACAAAACATCCTTTAAAATATTTTTAACTGTACCTTCCTCAATATTTTGAGATTTAATACCAATTGAGTTCAAATATGCAGGAATTTTAGAAGCCCCATGATCAGCTGTTAAAAATAAAGTATACTCATTTTCTCCAACATAACTGTCTAAAAAATACAACAACCTTTCAATTTCTAAATCAAGTCTTAAATAAGCATCTTGCGTTTCTTTAGCATCAACTCCAAAATTATGACCAATGTAGTCAGTTGAAGAATAACTAATAGTTAAAACGTCTGTGAATTGATCATTTCCTAATTTTTCATTAGAAATTGCCTCAATAGCAAAATCTGTTGTTAAATTATTACCGAATGGAGTTTCTTTTAACATATCATATCCATCATTCAAATGTTTAAGCTTATTTATATCATAGGGAAAGGTAACTGAAGGATCACCTTTAAATGATTTTTCAAAGTTATTATCATCTGATCTGCTCTCTTTGTATGAGTTAATATTATAAAGAGTATTCCATTCTCTAATATAAGTAGAAACAATACCAGAATTATTAAAGTTATCTACCCACTCTGGAAGTTCTTCCATATAGTATTTACTTGATACCCACTCACCCTTGTCTTTTCCATAAAACCAATAAGCAGCATTGGCTTTTCTTCCACCCATTAATATTGAACCTCTATCTTTAATCGCAATAGAAATTGTTTTTGAATTCATATCATTTTCAATCCTATTTAAATCACCTAAAGTGTTAACCAAAAGGTTATTTGGTGACATTTTTGCCGAATATGCGTTACCTCCTAAATTTTCATAATTTAAATCTTTGGTACAATAAACATCTTTTTGTGTTTTTTTATCAAACCAATTGTTTCCAACTATACCATGAGTCTTTGGGGTTGATCCAGTTGAAATAGATGAATGACCAGGACCTGTAACTGTTGGCACATAATTAAAATGATTATTTTTTAAGTTAAACCCCTCACGTATTAATCTATTAAAGCCATTATTGGAATAGCCTTCTTTATATTTTTCTAAATTATCAAACCTCATTTGATCAACAACAATTGAAACAACTAGCTTAGGTTTATCTAAATCTGAGTTAGAAGCTTTGGAATTTAAACCACAACTAATAAAACTTAAACTAAAAATTAAAACTAATAAAGGAGCAGAGATTTGATTCATTTTAATGGGAGTTTAAAATTATTTTTAAAAATAACAATTAAATAAATATTAAAATTTAATTTAGTGTTAATTATTTCATCTAATCAATGCGCCATCTTCACAACATAGGTTTATACTTTATAATGATTAATAAAATGTTCCATAAGCCAACAAAATGGAGTGTTATGAAGCAGTTGATTTTAAAAGACATTGAGGATCTTGTAATAAATTCATTAGGGATAATTGCTTTTGTTTCATTTTTTATTGGAGGTGTTATTACAATACAAACAGCACTAAATATGGAAAACCCGCTTTTACCAAATTATTTAGTTGGTTTTGCCACAAGACAATCTATTGTTTTAGAATTCGCACCAACAATTATTTCTATAATTATGGCAGGTAAAGTCGGATCATTTATAACCTCTAGTATTGGATCCATGAGGGTTACAGAACAAATTGATGCACTAGAAGTAATGGGAGTAAATCCATTGAATTATCTAGTTTTTCCAAAAGCAGTAGCAATGCTTGTATACCCGTTTATTATTTCAATATCTATGTTTGTAGGTGTTTTAGGCGGGTTAATTGCTTGTGTTTTTGGAGGTTATAGTTCTGTTGATGATTTCATAGCTGGGGTACAATTGGATTTCATACCATTTCATATGGCTTATTCATTTATTAAAACTTTTATATTCGCTTTCATACTAGCTACTATACCTTCATTTCATGGGTATTACATGAAAGGTGGAGCTCTTGAGGTTGGCAAAGCTAGTACTACATCATTTGTATGGACAAGTGTTTCTATTATATTAATCAACTTTATTTTAACTCAAATGCTACTATCCTAATGTTAAAAATAAATCAACTATATAAATCATTTAATAATATTGAGGTACTTAAAGGAATTAATGCTGAATTTAACCCTGGTGAAACCAGCCTGATAATAGGACAAAGTGGATCTGGTAAAACTGTTTTACTAAAATGCTTATTAGATCTTTACCGTTACGATAAAGGAGATATATATTATGGTAATCAAAAACTAAATGAGCTCAGTGAAAATGAAAAAATGATACTAAAATCAAAAATTGGTACCGTTTTTCAAGGAAGTGCACTATTCGACTCGATGAATATAGAAGAAAATGTTATGTTACCGTTAAAAATGTTCACTGACTATCCAAATGATGAGATTGTAGATAGAGCCAACGTTGTATTAAAAAGGGTCAACCTAATTAATGTAAATAAAAAAATGCCTAGCGAAGCTTCTGGTGGGATGCAAAAAAGAGTTGCTATTGCCAGAGCAATAGTTAACAATCCAGAATATTTATTTTGTGATGAACCCAACTCGGGTTTAGATCCAAAAACTGCTATTGTAATTGACAATTTAATTAAAGAAATTACTACAGAATACAATATTATCACTGTAATTAATTCTCATGACATGAATTCGGTTATGGAAATTGGAGATAAAATTATTTTCTTAAAAGATGGACTTAAGGAGTGGGAAGGAAGGAAAGAAAATATTTTCAAGACAGACAATACAGCTGTAACTGACTTCGTTTATTCATCAAATCTTTACAGAAAGATTAGAGAAACATTCAACAAATAATAATATTAAAATTCCCTTTTTATTATAATTGAATCAAGATTCAATTTATACTTTAACCACTTTTCTAATTGCGAAGACTTAGCTGCAATATCAACTTCATTAACTAAACTATCATTCCATTTAACATAAAAAACAGAGACTGTATCTATTGATTTAAAATTAGATTTAAGAATATTTGAGTAAGAGAACTCGTCTATTTCTGAATAATTAATGTTTAATTCTTTTAGCAAATTAGGAAATTCAATATAGTTTTTCTCTAAAACTAAAAGCTCTTGAACTTTATCTTCTAAAAAGTTAATTTTTTGAGTTTGTGAAAGCAAATCTAAAGAATCTCTAGATCTTAGCTCTTCCATATATTCAAGATTATTGATTTCTCTAAAAACACTTTGATTAATAATTAATTCGGTATTATTTAAAGAACTATAGTTTTTCATTTTTGTGTTTAAAACAAACTCAATTTCTTTTGATATTTGATCGTTACCCAAAGTTGTTAATTCAATCACAGAAGGTTTTTCTGAATGATACTGAACAACAGTATTTTTTTTTATATATTTTGAATTTGGAAGAATATCAAGTTCAGAATTTAAGAAGCTTTGTGCATCATTTTTAAAATTACTTTCATTTACAACATTTACAAAAGTCCAAACTGCAGGGATCATAACTATTATGGCTGCTAAAGTTGCAAATCGAGAAATCCTTCTTCTTTTGATAGAATCCACATAATTAATCATTGGGAATTTTAAAAATTTGGTCACTATAAATGTGGCAAGGGCTATAAAAATTGTATTTATTATAAATAAATACATAGCACCAAGAAAATAATCTAAATCTCCAACCGCAATTCCATAACCAGCTGTACACAGTGGTGGAATTAGAGCAGTTGCTATTGCAACTCCATATATTACAGTGGCAATCGTTCCTTTTTTAGTTGTTGCAATTATTAGAGCTAGCCCTCCAAAAAAAGCAATTAAAATTTCTCTAATATCGGGTCTAGTTCGTGCAAATAACTCAGAAGTATCTGCATTGATGTCGAAAATCCAAAAATATACAAAGGAGGTAAGGACACTAAGCAATATCATAGTTCCTAGACTTATTAACGAGGTTTTTAAAGTGTCAATGTCATTTATAGCAATAGATAGACCAACCCCCAAAATAGGACCCATTAAGGGTGAAATTAACATTGCTCCAATAACAACTGGAATTGAGTTAGTGTTTAGTCCAATAGAAGCTACTAAAATTGAACAAATAAGAATCCAAGCAGTTGCACCCTTAAACTGGATATTAGCTTTTATTTCTTCAATAGTACTAATTTGATCAGCATCTTTTCTAAAATCTAGAAGGTTAACCAAATATATTCTCGTGTCTGAAAACAATTGACTGAAATTTTCAAAAATATTATTATTTTGATTCATTATTTTAATTGTTTAAGCCCAGTCAGTGAAGAAGAGCTTCTAATTTTATCTCCTAAACCGTCAACCATTTCAATATTATACTTATTACAAATAAAAGATTCTGGTACTTCTGAGGTAGCTCTATCTCCTCCGTTTGCGAAAACATCAGGCTTAATTGCTTCAAGTGATTTACAAACTGTTTTATCTTTGTCTATTGATAAAAAAACCTCGTCAACAATATCTAAAGCTGCTACAATACGAACTCTATCGTGTTCATCCATAAAAGGTTTGCCTTTTTTAAGAACACATTGGTTATTGTTATTGACTATAACTACTAATTTATCTCCAAGTTTCTTTGACATTTCTAAATAATCCAAATGACCAACATGAATTGGGTCAAAATATCCACTGACTGCAATAGTTTTACTCATGATTAATAGTTTAAATTAATTTCTGAATTGGCATTAAAGAGGTAATATTTACCTGTTTCAATTTCAATACATTTATATCTCTTTCTTAGTTTCTCTTCCAATTTAAAAATTTTTCCATTGTAAATACTAAATTTTGTACCTAAATCTAGCTGATATATATAATTTTTATCATTACATAAATCATAGTTTTTTAGCTCTTTAATTAGTTTAATATCTGAATCTGTAGAAGCTTTAGGGTTTTTAAAATAATTAGCAAGTAAAGGCAGAAGTGCTTTTGGAAAAACATCAGGATTTAAAACAGGTGAAATTAAGATTCTAAATTGATTTTTCCACTCTACACCATGTGGTTTAACTGTATTATTAAAAAGTTTATATACATAGAGATGAGTAATTTCATGAATTAATGTAATTAAAAATCTATATTTATTTAAATTAGAATTGACAGTAATTAAGCAATTGCCATTACTCAAAACTCTAAAATCTCCATGTCTGGTTCTGCGTTCAGACTTTATTTTAATTTCAATCTGATAACGTTTAAGTAAATCTTCGACATAAGAAGTAGAGTTTGTTGGTATGAAATTCTTATATAATTGCATACTATGGAGTAGTAGATGAAATTTGAATTATTTTTCCATTTATAATTTTAGATCCTTTTATGGAAAAGTCATAAATATAATCTGCCATTTCTTTTGCAGAGACTGATGCCATATAACCAGGAAATGCTTCTTCTAACATTTCAGTTTGTACAGCACCTAAAGCCAATACATTAAAATTTATTTTCAATTCTTTGTACTCTTCTGCCAACATTTCTGTCAAAGTAATTAATGCTCCTTTACTAGAGCTGTAAGCGGACAAACCTGGAAACTTTACACTTCCTTGAACTCCACCAATTGAACTTATATTGATTACCTGTCCATTTTTTTTCATAAACGGAAGACAGACTTGAATCAACCTTGCTACACCAAAAACATTTGTGTTGTAAACATTATTAAAATCATCAAAACTAGTTTCTTGAAAATTTTTATTAATCAATAAACCTGCATTATTTATTAGTATATCCACAGATTTCCAGTTTTTTGAAATAAATTTATTAACTAGTAAATGATCATTTTCTTTGGTAATGTCAAAGGGCAAAAAAGAGGTGTTATTTAAATTTAATTTTTCTATGTTAGTTATATTTCTGGAAAGAGATAACACATTAAATCCTGAATTAGAAAATAGTTTGACAAGCTCTAGACCTATTCCTCTACTAGTTCCAGTAATAATGACATTTTTAGACATGATTATTCAAATTAGTTTTGATTAAAGATAGTAAATTAAAAAAGTAAAATACTAGACAAGCATTGTTACTGGATTTTCCACATACCCTCTTAGACTCTGTAAAAACTTAGCGCCTGTTAATCCATCTACAACTCTATGGTCACAAGCAAGAGTTAACTTCATTGTATTTCCAACCACAATGTTTCCATTTTTGACAACAGGCTTTTCAATGATTGAACCTACAGATAAGATTGCTGTATTTGGAGGGTTAATAATTGATGTAAAACTTTCTATATCAAACATTCCAAGATTAGATATAGTAAATGTACTACCTTCCATTTCTTGAGGAGTTAATTTTTTAGATCTTGCCTTCTGTGCAAAATCTTTAACCATAGCTCCAATATTTGAAAGCTTTTGCTGGTTAGCAAACTTTAAAACTGGGACTATTAACCCATCATCTACTCCAACTGCGACTCCAATATGAACATGTTTATTATATCTGATTCGATCTTCAAACCATTGAGAGTTGACCTTAGGGCTGTCAATTAATGCCATAGATGCAGCTTTAACTATAATATCATTAAAGGAAACTTTGGTATCTGGAATAGAATTATATTGATTTCTAAAGGAAATTGTATTAGTCATATCAAACTCAACACTTAAGTAGTAATGAGGAGCAGAAAATTTTGATTGACCTAACCTTTTGGCAATAACTTTTCTCATCTGAGAATGGTTAACTTCTTCAAAAGATTCCGTTAAATCTAAAACTACGCTTGTAGGAGATCCTACTTGATAATTTTCTATATCAATTTTAATAATACGTCCATTTTCTCCAGATCCAGAAATAGTATTTATATTAATATTCTTTTCTTTTGCTAATTTTTTAGCAAGTGGGGAAATAAATATTCTTTTATCTGATTTAGACTCAACTTTAATTGCTTCAGTAGGTTTTTCTTCTACTATTGGTTTAGATTCTTCAATCTTAACTTCTACTGGTTTAGTTTCATTAACAATCATCTCTTGATTAGACATGCTAAAGTTATCAACCAAGTGAGATATCTCAACCCCTTTAGGTCCAATAATAGCTAACAAATCATCTACTTTTGCAGACTCACCTTCTTTAAGTCCAATGTACAATAAAACACCTGACTGAAAAGACTCAAACTCCATTGTAGCTTTGTCTGTTTCGATTTCTGCAAGAATATCTCCTTCATAAATATTATCTCCAACTTTCTTTAGCCATGTAGCAACTGTTCCTTCCTCCATAGTATCACTAAGTCTTGGCATAGTAACCACAGTTACTCCATCAGGAACAGAATTATTATTATTAGAATCATTTTCTAATTTCTTTGAATCTTCTTTGTTTAGTTCCTGCGGGTCTTCATCCTTAACCTCCTTAACTTTCTTTGAGTCATCAGATGAACTCAACAAACTTGTATAGTCCTCGTTTGGTTCACCAATAATAGCCAAAGGGTCATCAACATTTGTTGTTTCTCCAACTTGAACACCAATATAAAGTAGAGTTCCTTCATAAAAAGATTCAAACTCCATTGTAGCTTTATCTGTTTCAATCTCAGCAAGAATATCTCCCTCTTCTACTTTATCTCCGACTTTTTTTAACCAAGAAGCTACTGTTCCTTCTTCCATGGTATCACTAAGTCTAGGCATTTTTATTAATTCTGCCATAATTATAATTTATGTGTTAAAAAAGGATAATCATTTTGCTCATAAACTGCATCATACATAAGATTTATATCTGGGTAATCAGAGTCTTCAGCAAATTTCTCACACTCTTTGACCTTATTTTTTACTTTATCATCAATTTTTGACAATTCTGCTTGGGTTGAATATTTTTTATTTAAAATTAAATCTTTGACCTGTGTTATGGGGTCTATTTTTTTATACTCAGCTACTTCGTCTTTAGTTCTGTAATGTTGAGCATCACTCATTGAATGTCCTCTGTATCTGTAAGTTTTCATTTCTAAAAAAGTTGGACCTTCTCCATTTCTAGCTCTTTCAATTGCAGGGCTTAGCGCTTCAGCAACCTTTTCTGGACTCATTGCATCTACAGGGGCGCATGGCATTTCGTATCCTAAACCAAGTTTCCAAATTTCAGTATGATTTGCAGTTCTTTCAACAGACGTACCCATAGCATAACCATTATTTTCACAAATGAACACCACTGGTAATTTCCAAAGCATCGCTAAATTAAAAGCTTCATGAAGTGACCCTTGTCTAGCAGCTCCATCTCCAAAACAACATAAAGTAACAGCATCAGAACCATGATACTTATCCCCAAAAGCGATACCTGCACCTAATGGTATTTGACCACCAACAATTCCGTGTCCACCATAAAATCTATGTTCTTTTGAAAAAATATGCATTGAGCCACCCAAGCCTTGAGAAGTACCTGTTTTTTTTCCATATAACTCTGCCATAACTCTTTTTGGATCAACTCCCATACCAATAGGTTGAACATGATTCCTGTAAGCAGTTATCATTTTATCCTTAGATAGATCCATAACATGTAGAGCTCCAGCTAAAACAGCCTCTTGACCATTATATAAATGTAGAAAACCTCTTACTTTTTGTTGTATGTAAACAGCAGCTAGCTTATCTTCAAACTTTCTCCAAAATAGCATGTCTTCATACCATTTCAAATAAGTCTCTTTAGTTATTTTTTTCATAAATCGGTAAAATCAGTTACAAAAATAACCATTGAAGTCTATTTAAAAAAAGTAAATAATAGAATTTTTTATAAAAAAGAAGAATCAAACTGAAAAGGCAGCAAATTTTCAATTGATTCAGTAAAAACTACCTTACCCTCTTCACCCATAAAATACATACTAATAGCTGAATCTTGTTTGGTCTCGAGTTCTGAAATAACCTGTCTACAACCTCCACATGGTGCAATTGGAATTTTATTAATTTTAGAATTAGAACCTGCTACAATCGCCAAACAAATTATATTAGAATTAGGGTATTTAGAATTGGCATAAAACAAAGCCGTTCTTTCGGCACACATTCCAGAAGGGTACGCAGCATTTTCTTGGTTAGTTCCACTAATTACTTCTCCATTATCCATTAATACTGAAACACCAACTGAGAAATTAGAATATTTTGAGTATGCTGTTTTTCTTATTTTTTTGGCAGTTTCAAACAATTTCACAGCTTGACTTGGCAAATCATCAATTGAATCATAAACTAAAAAGTTTGAATTAATTGAAATCTTTTTCATATGATATTTTTAGTATTCATAATATTCATTGTCACCAAAATTAAAAGTTAAAGAAAATCTAAGAGTATTCTCTAATGGACTTGGAACTTTTGATGCAGAAAACAAATAAGATAAATCGATATTTGTGCCTGTGAATTTAAATCCTGCTCCAAGAGCTAAAAATTTCCTAGCTCCTTTATCTTCACTTTCATTGAAGAAACCTGCTCTTAAAGCAAAAGAATCTTCATAAGTATATTCTGCGCCTAATGACCACGTAAATTCACGTAATTCTTCATTAAAACCTCCAGGAGCATCTGAAAAAGATTGAAAAACACCAGCTAAAAAGTCTACGTCGTTTGGTTTACCACTTATAATTCCAGTGTAAGATTGACCTATTTGCTCTTCATCTTCATCAAAAATACCATTACCATTAGCATCGTTATAATCAGTAAATGTACCAAGTATTGGAGGAGTTGGAACTAATAGTTTTGAAAATTCAGCAGTTACAGAAACCTTATTATAGGAATCCAATATAAAATCAAAACCACCACCTAATCTAAGCATTGTTGGCAAAAAACTTGATGATTCAGCAGATTCGTCATATTTAATTTTTGGACCAAGGTTCTGAATTATAAAACCTGCTCTCCATCTACCATTAAAATCATTATAAGCTTGTTCTTCACCTTGGTAGTACCCAGACAAATCCACAGCATATGAGCTAGCTGCAATTGCAGTATCATCAACTTGACTAATCTTTAAATCAGATCTTAGGTACCTTAGAGAAACTCCCATTGAAAATTGATCTGCTAATCTCAAGGAATATGAAACATCCATGGTAAGTTCATTGGGTTTTGTAACTAATGCTTCAGAAAATTCATCTTGAATAAGCTCAATTTCGCCTAAACTAAAGTATTTAAAACTTGCCGCAAATGCACTTCTTTCGTTTAACCTGTTGAAATAAGTAATATTACCAAGTGAAATATCATTTACTAATTTACTGAGGTAAGGGGTGTAACTAATTCCAAAACCCGATTTTGATTCTGAAAAAGCATATTTTGAAGGGTTCCAGTGCTGAGAATATGTATCAACATGAGTTGCCACACCCATGTCACCCATTGCAGCCGCTCTAGCATCAGATGCTATCAATAAAAAAGGAACACCTGTAGTTATTACTCTACTATCAGGTAATGGGTTAACCTGAGTTTCAGTTTGTGCAATTAATTCAGAGCTGAATAACAATAATAGTGTGAAAAATATAATTTGATACCTCATTTAATTTATTCTTTAATTTAACAAATATACTTTAATATTATAGTATAACAAGTTTTTGAATTTTTTGAGTTTTTTTGTTTGTTTGTAAAGATCTCACCCGAAGTTTATAAATGTAAACCCCTTTTGCTAATCTGTCACCATATTCATCTCGGCCATCCCAAATCACGTCCCTGGATAAAGATGATGATCCAGAGAGGTTTGTTTGTTGGCTTATGGTTTTAACAAGTTTACCTGACACTGTAAATATTTGTATTAGAACGTCCAAAACATCACTACTATTGTGATTGAACCAAAATTCAGTATAATTAACAAACGGATTTGGATAATTCAATACATTAGAAATAATTAATTTATCATTTTGATCGTGAACTAGAAATTGAATTTCACTCGATGAAGAATTGTTAAATACATCCCATGCTTTAAAGTTTATAGTATGTAAGCCAGGATCCAAACCTCTTAATGGATATTTAATACTACCATTTTGATAATCGTCTAATTCTGCTTCATAATAATCATTTAATTGAAAAGTATTTGAGTTATCACCATCTAAAACAGCAGTAATATCATGACCTATTCCACTAGATGTATTTATTCCATTTTCATCAAATAATTTAACTATTAAAAATGGGTTTTCATTCGTAATACCTCCATCGATGAAGCTCTCATCATTCATGTATAAATTAATATCAGGTCCTGTGTTGTCATTTTCTGCATTCTCATTTATACCACCAATTAGTATGCTCATTTCATTTCCTGAGTTATCAATGTTAAAATTAGTTTTTTCTGAATACAAGCTAAATTTTCCATTATCAATTGCCATACCTATGTCTCTGGGTACCACAAAATTAAACTCAAATAGTCCGTTAGAAATAGATGATTTACCTTTAAAAATTGTTTCACCAAGAGTGGTAAAGTCAAGAACTATTGGCTCATCACTTTCATAAATATTGTCATTGGCTAAAGTTGATCTTGAAATGTCTTTATCAAATACAGTAGAAGTCAACTCTCCATTGTAATTATTCAATACTTCCCCTCCAATACCCTCAACTTGGCCTTTAATATTAACTAAGCTTAAAGCCTTTAAAGGTTCATTGAAATCATTTAAAGGAATATCATTAACACTCGTTATTTTTATATTTGGATCTGGAAAAGCTAATTTCATAGCAGGATCTCCAATAAAAAAAACTAATCTTCTTTGAATAATATTAGAAATCTCAGGGTCATTTTTGGTTAATCTTAAAGCCTCTGCCATACTATATGTTGTATTCGAATTTAGATTAAAAAGATACTGTTGTAGCGTAATATTAAAATCAACACCAACACTCACAAAAATCTGACGAGTAGTAGTTATTAATCCTATTGCACCACCATTTTTATTCCAATACAAGAATTCTCCAGCAGTTTCTCTATTTGGATTATCAAATTTTGTGAACTCACAGGTTACTGAAACAAAACAATTTAATTTGTTTTTATTTAATAACTCAGCAGCATCAATTTTATCAAAAATTCTTTCTCTAGCTATGCCATCTTCCCCACCATGGCCAAAATAATTTACAACTAATGCCCCTACTTCGATGCCTTCAACTATTGCATTATTAACCTCAGGATATCTCTCTCCACCAGACGTAGATTCTTGCACATATGCGTCTGCATATATTTTCTTGATGTTTATTGATGGTTTATTAATTTCAATTAAAGTAGCTAATGAATCTGATGTACTTTGAATTATGTCTTCCCAAGACTCATCCACATCATCAGCTATTACCATAGTATTATTTCTCCAACTTCCAAATGATTCTTCACTGTAATAAGATTCAATTTTATCAACTAAATCTTTAGCTCGCTGGGGGGTATCGGCTAAAATTCTACCTACGGCAATATCTAATTTATCTGAAGAACTCATTTCTCCCTCATTAAAATCCATCATACCGAAAAAATCGTCAGAAATAAATGAACTTGATAAACTAAAACTAGATAAAGAATGCCATGAAGGAACAATGTTTGTGTTGTTAGATATCCTATCTTTATAATCATAAGAAGCATCTCCAAATAAACAGAGATACTTCAAATTACCATCAGAATTATCATAAACATATTTAACAAAATTTCTAATTGCAGATACATCAGCATTAGAAGAATTAAATTCATTATAAATTGTTTTTAAATCAACAACCTTAACATTTAGATTATTTACATTTCTATTAATTTCAGCTAATCTATTGGCTTGACTTAACATTTCTCCTGATGTTACTATTAAATAATCAATAGCTTCAAAATCATTATTATTAGAAATAAATATGTCGTTTTTTAAATTTTGATTAGCTAATACAACTGAGCTATTAGCAACAGGCAATAATAAATTAGATCTCGAAAAAGCAATATATTTAGAGGCAAATCCAAGATTAGACTTTATATTAAAGTTAATATCTGAATTTGAGTTTTCTTTATAACTAATATTTGAAATATCAGAAATATTCCATACCTCATCCAAAGAATTTGAATTTGAAATAACATATTTTCCTACACCATTTAAATTTTCAACATCGTTATTGTAAAAAATTAACTGAGAACCATTAAAGGACAAATCACAAGTGGCTTCGATTGAGATATAATCAAGATAAGCATATGAGCTTGGATTACCATTATTATTATAATCTAGTGTCACGTTAATTAGCGAACTAGAAACCAATATTTGGTTGTTGAAATAATCTTCACTCGCCAAAATTGGATCATTAATAGATTGATAATTAAAATTATCTATATCCAAGTTATTTACTTTTAGACTCATTGAAGTAGGAATTTCAGAAACTGCAGCTGTATAAACCTTTAAATCAATAGGCTTAGACATTATTAAATTTTCAAATTCAAATTCAAAATTTTTAATTGATTCAAAATCAAATCTTTCCCCAAACCATCTTCTACCAATTTTAGCTATGTTATAATTATCAACTTCATGAAATTTATAGTTTTGATATTCATCAATAATTACATTTTCATCAATAGCTGGCTCAACTAAATCAACTACCCTACTACCAAATCCAGCACTTACATTTAACAAATAGAAAGTTTTATCAGTGAAAGAATTTAAATTAGTGTTACTTTCTTCATTAAATGTATCTTGACCTTTGGCGTAAAAAATGATATAATCCTCGTTATTTAAAACACCATCTTCCTCGCCAACAAATTTTATAGCATTTTCTATAGGATCATATGCAAACTCTGAAGAATTAGACAGAGGCAACATTCCTCCGCCATTTCCAAATATTTTAATAGTTCTTGGATCAATATTATTAGTATTGACTCCCATGCTATTTAAAAAGTTTTTGCTTAGCTTGTAAACACCAGACTTTTCAACTTCAAATTTGTACCAGGAACCTTGACTAAGAACAGAACTTGAGACAGTAGACTGTCTTTGATTAACCTTAGCTGTAAGTTTATTATATTTAACAGACAAGGACAAAACTTTTTTCAAAACGTTATTTTGTTTAAAGAAAGGATTTAACTCAAAGTATAATGTTCTACTGTTTTTTGATAGACTATTATTTAATTTAAAATCAATTTTGGTAGGTACAGAGTTAATATCCAAATTACCTGCTTCATTTGCATTTACAGTTACGTAATTAATTTTCTCAATACTAACTAAATCAGGATCAATAAGAAAATCTTCTTTCCATTGAGTAGTTAATACAACACCAATGTCTGGTTCAAAATTATGTGTATAATTATCAAAGTATGGAACATTAAAAGATTTAAACTCACTTAAGTATGTTTTATCATCAACCCAATTTATATTAATTGCCTTTTCCTGTGATGTAACTGCAGAGAAGTTAATTAAAAATAAAAAAACAACTAAGTGATTAATTTTCATATATAAAAAACGACTAAAACTTAAGAATATTACTATTTAAATTAATATTCAAAATTACAATAATAAAAAATTAATAATATCGTTTTAAGGTTAATAATCTTCTTTTTTTATAAATATTAATGATTGTAATTTAAGGTTAAATTCATATATTGCATCACCTAAAATTTTTAAGATTAAAGATTTTTAAAAAAATTATAATATTAAAATATGAATATGTATAAATTATTTGTAGTACTTATTTCACTTACTTTTTTTGGTTGTAATAACTCTAAAACCTCAAAGAAT
>JADHRR010000025.1:0-16298 GCA_016777305.1 Flavobacteriaceae bacterium | reverse complement strand
ATCCACTTCCTTCAAAATTAAAGGAAGTTTAAACTCATTATTTAAGTGTTATTGTTGAAGGGGAATTGTATATCGTCCAAGTTGAGTGGATCGTTAAAATAAGAAATTGTGCTGCAACTTTGAATAATAGGGGGAGCAAAAAGGTTTACAGAGATGTAAGCCTTTTTTTGTTTACTCTCACTTCTCTAACCAGTTGTTAAAGACTCCTAAAAGCATCTACTATTAATTGACAACGCGTGAATAGGTTTTCTACCTTGATTTTGATGGAGGGTCTTCATATAAAAAGAGTTATATCTTTCTTAGATGAGGTGCGCAGTAGAATATATTAAAAGCGACCTAAAGGTCGGTTGTTTATTGTTTGAATATTATAACATAATATAACGGTAGAATATATAAATAACAACAATAATAAGGATGTACCACCAGTATTTTCTATACATACGAAAAGCGTGTTTCTCAAACCACATAACCCAAATATAATAATATTATGCCATTTGAAAAAAATAACACATACGGAGAACAAACAAAAAGAGGAAAGAATAAATCTTCTGAACTTTTAAAAGAACAATTACATAAAATAGCTAATACAGTTGTCAATGAATTAGATTTAGGAAAGCTTACTAATAATCAAAGAATTCAACTAATAAAAGCAGTATTACCCTACTTAATATCTAAACAAAAGAACATAGAAGACTTACAACAAGAGCAACCTTTGTTTCAAATAGAGATTATAGATAGTTTAAGTAAAAACTAAATGTTGTATTGGTAAGTAAAGTTAGTTTCTTTTAATTATATATTATATTTTTTAATTTTTGTTTGATATTTTCAGAATTATTAAATAATAAAATATCATCTGGAGGAAAAGGTAAAACCCCCCCTTTTAGTAGTCTTTTATCTTTCTTGTTTAAAACTCTTTTATCACCTGTAAATTCAAGAAATATATTTCTAAACCAAAATTCACTTTCTAGTGGGAATTTTTCAATTAAATTATTTTTGTTGTCATAATATCTTACCTCAGCAATAACTTTGGCAGATTTTGATTGACTATATTCTTTGGTCTTACCTGAAATTTCAACAATTTTATCAATTTTGATATCATTTCCTAAACTATCACTCATCACATTCCCGTTATTATCTAGTTGATAAGTGTAGCCATCATTAATATTTTTTTTCTTTGTATTTTCTTTTTCAAGAATTCTTTCAGGGGAGATAATAAAAGCTTTAAATGCTAAATCAATGTAAAAATCTGTTTTCCCTAAATAATTATCTTTTGCAGTGTGAAAAGATTTCCATTTGGAATTTAAATCATAACCATTAATATTTAAAATATCTTTTTGAAGTTCTTTGTAGATTACAGAATTTGATTCATTCAAAACATTTAATAAAATATGGTCTTTCCCTCTTAATAAACACAAATTAATTAACGTTCTAGTTTCAAGATAATTTGGATTTATGGACTCTATTATAATTAAATACTCATATGCATTTCTGTAGTCTAACCTATCATCCTTTGAAATTAGTGATTTTGAAAGCTCCATATAATAATTTGAAGTTTTATATCTAAATTCTATATGATCATTATCATAATTTTTAAAATTAAATTTTAAATTATTTGATGAAATATTCATCAACTTGTTTTGTTTGTCTATTAGCTTTTGATATTCAAGGTATATTTCATAATAAAATTCAGGGTTTTTATCTTTCTTTAAACTGGAAATTTTATTTTGAGATTTAATTACAGATTTACTAAAGACATCTTTAAGTATTAATTTATATTGATCTTTTTTCTTTTTGTTTTTTGTTTTTTTTAGCTGATCGATAGTTTTGCTTATTGCTTTGTCATATTCTCCCGAAATTACATTTTCATTTATTTTTTTTACTGGACTACAGCTAAAGCATATTGATAGGAGTACTATTATTATGTGTTTATGATTCATAACTTAAATATAATAAATATATGCTACTTCAAATGAGAAATAATAAACCAAATACTCAACAGATGATACTTCATTTAAAGTAATAAAAATCAAAACTTGATTATAGACATATCCTCTTCTTTTAATTCAGCTATTTTGCAACTAAACCATAGGCATATCTTCTTCAGATAGTTTAAGTAAAACTAAATGTTGTAAATTGGGGGAATGAAAAAACTAAACATTATGAAAAAAATATTAATCTTAGTGCTCTTATTGCCTCTTTTTGCCTTTTCTCAGCCTAAAGGTCAAAAGAAAGTTAAAGTAATGAAAAAAGAATTTTTTGAAAAACAAATGGTTGATAACTGGGAGGAATATAGCAAAGCTTTTGAGTATGCAGATTATGAAAAGATAGCCTCATACTTTACGTATCCGTTAACATTTTCACTAATAGAGAACCCTCAAATAATCACAAACAAAAAGGATTTAATTAGTTTTTATAAACAAATGAGAACCAATGTTCAAGAAGGATATAAGTATAGCTTGCTAGACAAATCAAGAATAGTATGGCTATCAAAAGATATTTTTATGTTTGACGCAACATATTCAAGATATAATGATGAGTACAAAAGAGTTTTTCAAGGCAGAGGAGTTTATATGTATAAAAAAATAAACGACAAGTGGAAGATGTTTTCTGTTTCTTCTTTACCAATGCCAAAAAAGAAAAACAAATAAACAACCTAAACCATAGGCATATCTTCTTCTTTTAATTCAGCTATTTCTAAACCACGTAAGTAATAAAATTAAAATGTATATTTAAACTTGAGATTTTGTATTTTAGTGTTTAAAATATACGTAATGAAAAAAATAATATTATTACTCCTAATGATACTCCCTGTTGTATCATTTGCGCAAGACAAACGCACCTACTTTATTCACTTGAGCTCAGACCCTATGATTAATCCAAGTGCAGCAATAATGTCAATTAACGCTGCTAATGAGGCACTAAAACAAGGTCACAAAGTCATATATTTTGCAGCTGGTGATGGAGTAAGAATTTTAATGAATGATGTTTTAAACAATTTACATACCGTAACACCTCATGGAGGAGGATTTGGTAAAATTAGCCAAATGGCAAAGAAAAAATTATTAGAGTTTTCTAATAATGGTGGAGTAATTCACGTTTCAGAAGGCTCATTTAATACTTTTGGCATCAATCAAAATAATTACAGTAACCATTTGATTGAAGTTAAAAATATAAATTGGAGTTATCCAAAAGAACTAATACAAGAAAGTTCGAAAGCAGATATTGTTTTTTCCTACTAAACCACAGGCATCTTCTACAGATATTTTAATTAAAAAACTAAATGTTGTAAATTGGGGGATATAAATTAAATTTAAATATTATGAATAAGTATATAATCAAAAGAGAAATTCCGAATGCTTCAGAAATACCAAGAGAAAAACTTGATGAAATCGGGAATGCTTCAGAATCTGTTTTAACCGAAATGAGAAGCGAAGGAAAACAAATTGAGCAAGAAGTAAGCTACGTAGCTGGAAATAATGTTTTTTGTGTTTACAATGCTGACTCAGAAGAGACAATCAAAGAACACGCTAATAGAGCTGGAGTTCCAGCAAATGAAATAACCCTAGTTCCGAATATCTTAAGACACAATACCAGCAAAGGTTAAACCATAGGCATATCTTCTTCTTTTAATTAAGTAAATCTTATATTAGTTTAATGTTTAATAACTCAAGGTCTATTTCTGTTACTCAAAAAATAGATTCTTCAGCTTTAGGACTTTGGGAAATAATTTCAAAACCAGGAAATCTAAACCTTACCCATCCATTCTGTAAAAAAAATGACATAATTAAATGGGATGGCAAAGGGTCAAAAGATATTCTAATTTATTTGAATGGATTGACTTATTTTAGAGAGATCACAGATTGGAATAATCAAAAGGGTTACAGTCTGATAATTGGTAGAAAAAGAGGACCAAAATCAAAAGTAATCTGGCAAATAAACTCAACTAATAATTCAGTTTTTTTGACAATTACTGTTTATCCTTATCTATTGAATAATTGGCCAAAAATTATTTCTTGGTTACCCTTTGTATTATACATTAAACCAAAATTAGAAAATTACTTAAATTCAGTTATTGGTGGGATTAATTGGTATTTAATTAATAATAAACCAGTTCCAAAAAACTACTTTGGAACTCACTCCTGGTTTTCGAAAATTTAAACCCTAAACCATTACTATCTTCTTTAGACAGTTTAAATAAAAATTAAAACATTAATGTTTTTATTACAAATAAAAAGCAAATATTTATAATATATTTTTTTAAACACTCTTAATTTTAATATTATTAATCAAAAATTATATAAAATGAAAAAACTATTTACACTTTTATTATTCGGCTTGTTTGTTAACACGGCCATATCACAAACAAATACATTTAATGTTTATTATTTTGATGTTGAACCGGGGATGGAATCATCCATTGCTGATGTTTTTGATTCTTTTTACGAAGGAGTCGAGTTTAAGTCTGGAGGAGTTTATTTAGAAAGAATGCAACGAGGTGATGTTTTAGGGACTCATAGAGTTGTTACATTTGGCGAACTTGGAAAATTTGGAGTTGCTGACGGACAAAAAACTAATCAAGATTGGCAGCAATTTAGGACTAATCGACTTAAATTTGTTAATGAAAGGGGTCCTAGCTATTCCGGTAGAATTACGCTTTCTAATGGTGTTGACCCTTTTAGTAAGGGTTATTTCCAGTTGTATGACGTCAAAGCTTATGAACCAGAAAAACTTGTTGCTGCACACTCTAAAGCAATGAAAGAAGTTTGGGACTATGAGGGTAATGCAATGTTATTTGGAACATATGATGTTGGAACACCTGGAGGAGCCACTCATTTTGCTGCTTTTGGTACTGATAATTTAGAATCTTTAATGCTATGGAAAGTTTACGTTGAAGGAAATACTAAAGGTCAGGCTGAATATTTCAAAAATAGAGGTAAAGTAGATGACATTACAAATTTTAGCTTAAGAATACTTAAACAATATGGTGGTTTTTAATAAAAATTTATCAGAAATTTTTGAAGGAGGTAGTATAATTATTACCTCCTTTTTTATTTAAACATAGCTATCTTCGCCAGAAATTTTAAGTAAAAACTAAATGTTATAAATTAGGGGTATGAAAAAACTACTACTGATTTTAGTAATTATAATAGCTTCATTAAATTTCTTATATACTTTTGGCTATCAAGGTGAGCCAATGAGTCAATTAGAGTTTTTGTCAAGAACACTTGGAAGTATCATTGTTCTCGTATTTTCATTAAGGCAATTAATGAAAAAATACAACCCTAAACCCTAGGCATATCTTCTTAAGGTAGTTTAAGTAAAAACAAAAGATGAGTTTGATTAAAATGAAAACAAACTTTTTTATGCAAACATTTGGGATTTTTGTTTGTCGTTCAATAAGAAGAACTATTAAAACCAACATTTCTAAACCATAGCCAAATAATTAAAATATTTACCAAAAAAATTAAAACAAATCTTTTTGAAACATATAAATGATGTGTTAAGTTTGTGAATAAAACAAATAATATGAAAAATTATATCTACTTATTATGCTCAATATTCGTATTGACATCTTGTAAAGAAAGTGTAAAAACTGCTGGATTTTCTAACCTTGATGTATGGCAAAAAGGAATTACAATTGGAAATCAAGCAGATGTAGACACTTGGTTGAAATATGTCGAGCTACACAATCAAAGAGACTTAGACGGAATAAAAGCCTTAAATTCTAAAGACATTCAAATATATGATGCCTGGGGAGGACTAACTGAAGGAAGTGAAGCACATATTGAATTTTTAAAAAACTGGTTTGAAGCATCTGAACCAAAATTTAAACCAATATGGGGCACTGCTGTAACAGAGTTAGGCTACGAAACTGGAAGTATGGTTAAAAGTGTTTATGAAATGAGCTATAAAGAAGGTGATTCAATAGTTTATGTAAATCAAAATTATGACACTTGGATTGAAGACGGAAAAGTAATGGCTTTTTGGGTAAATCATAGAATGCTGACTGACAAAGAGCTAGAATCTTTAAATAAATAAACCAATTTAATTATGAAAAAACTACTATTTCTACTTTTGTTCACATTGACCTTTACTGCTTGTAATACTGATGTAACTTCAAAAGAACTTAAGGTTTTAGACAACTCTAAATCTTCAGAAATTACTTTTATTTTAGAACTAAATACCAAAAACAACTCAAGAGTTGATGTTGAGACATTTACTCAAGAACTTTCTAATTTTATTGTTGAAAGAGAGCCATCAACTGTTTATGGATATTTCATATCTGAAAACGGTAAAAAAGTTACTTTAATTGAAAGGTATAATAATAGTGAAGATGGCATCCAACACGGAATAGATTTCATTAATGGTCCAAATTTTAATAGATTTTTTGAAATTTTTGAAATAGAATCATTTTTAACAATAGGTAATGCAACAGATGAATTCAAAAAATTTACGAAAGAAAATGGGTTTGATATAGAATATAGAGAGTCTATTGGCGGGTACGTTAGACGATAATTAAACCATAGCTATCTTCTTCAGATAGTTTAAGTAAAAATTAAAATTTTTATATTTTTATAACAAACTTAATATGGATATTTAAAGTATAATTTTATATAAAATTATAAATTAATTCATCTAAATCTATTAAAACAAAGAAAATGAAAAACTATATCTACTTAGTAGGCTTATTATTTGTATTTACATCTTGCAATGAAAGTGTAAAAACTGCTGGATTTTCCAACCTTGATGTATGGCAAAAAGGAATTACGATTGGAAATCAAGCAGACGTTGACACTTGGTTGAAATATGTCGAGCTACACAATCAAAGAGACTTAGATGGAATAAAAGCCTTAAATTCAGAAGACATTCAGATATATGATGCTTGGGGAGGACTAACTGAGGGAAGTGAAGCACATATTGAATTTTTAAAAAATTGGTTTGAAGCATCTGAACCTAAATTTAAAGCAATATGGGGTACTGCTGTAACAGAAGTAGGCTACAAAACTGGAAGTATGGTTAAAAGTGTCTATGAAATGAGCTATAAAGAAGGAGACTCTACAGTCTATGTAAATCAAAACTATGACACTTGGATTGAAAACGGAAAAGTAATGGCTTTTTGGGTAAATCACAGATTACTTAACGAAAATGAGGTAAAAGCATTAAAAAAATAAATTATGAAAAAGAACTTTTTTACATTTCTATTGTTGCTAACTTTAATTTTTAGCTGTGATGAATCAAAAACAAGCCTTTACAATCAAAATGAATTGATTTTTGTTGTTGAAATGAATTCAACTGAGAATAAATCTGTTGATGACATTGCAAAATTTTCACAATATTATACTGATGCAATAGATAAAACAGAACCTAACTCACTTGGTTGGGGGTTTTATGAGTCAGGTGAAAAAATAATATTAATTGAAAGATATTTAGATTCAGAAGCAATGATGCAGCACGGAAAAAATGTTTCAGAAGGTGGGCCACTTGAGACACATTTTACAAAATTTATGGAACACTTTGAAATTAATAAAATAGATGTTTATGGTAACTCCTCTGACGAACTTAAAGAGTTTGTAAAAGCCTTTGGGTTGCCTTTTTATTTTCACCCAGCATATGCAAAGTTTAGTAGAAATTAAATAAGCAGTAAATGCAATGGTACCTAAGACATAGAAAAAAAATATTGATAGCTACTATTAGTTATGTTATTTGTAGATTAGTTTACCTATCTCTATAGTATAGAGTAAAAGCTAAATTTAGTAATTAAAAAATCATAAAAATGAAAAGAAAAGTAAATGCAATTTGGAAAGGCGATGGTATTGACGGCGAGGGTATTTTAACTGCTCAAAGTGGCGCATTCAACAATATGCCATACAGTTTTAAGACCCGCTTTAAAAATGATGACGGTCAATTGGGAACTAATCCAGAAGAACTTATTGCAGCTGCACTAGCAGGTTGTTTTAATATGAAACTAAGCTTTGTTTTGAATGAAGCGAACTTTAATCCAGAAGAATTAAGTACTGAAGCATTATTAAGTTTTGTAGACGGAACGGTTACCTCAATAGACTTAAAACTAGATGCTAAAGTGCCGGGTATTACAAATGAAAAATTTATTAAATTGGCAAAAGAGGCTAAAGAAAACTGTCCAATTTCTGGGGTTTTGAATTGTCAAATTAATTTAAACTCAAATCTAGTTTAATTTCATATTTTTAATATCTACATTTTAATTGATTCAGGTGTTGCCAATACATACTTGTAAATCTCTGTCATCATAGTTTTTAATAAATAATTCAACTTTTTTTATTTTTTTTTAAATAAGTGTATCAATAATTACAAAGCATAATTTTCATTATTTATTAGTTTTATTTTTAACCAATAAATTTTTAAAAATGAAAAACAACTTATTATTTATCTTATTATTTACATCTACATTTATTTTTAGTCAACACATTAATACTAGATTTATTGCTGTAGATAAAGGCGCAACTGAAAAATTTGAAAAAGGAGTTGCAAAAAAAACAAAGACTTTTAACTCAAAAGAAGGACAACTTAGATTTTATACTTTTCTAGTGAATACAGGCTCAAATATGGGTAACTACATGAGAGTTAGATATGAAGATGAAATGAAGGGCTTTGATGTTAATCCATCAAAAGAAGCTATGAAGCTTTGGAATTCAGAAGTTTCTGATTTAATGACAAACATGGACGGTAGAATGCAATCTTTAAACAAAAATGCTTCTCACGTAGTAGTAAGTCCATTCTCTAAACCATTAAGAACCGTCATGGAATATACATACAAAGGTGGTATGTCAGATGAGTTTTGGAGATTTAGAAATAATGTAGCTAAAGCTGTTAAGGAATCAGGAGCTGATATTTTTATGGAAGTATGGGGTTGTGCATCTGGGTGTGGAGGAAACTCTGTAATGGTTGTCTTTGGACATGACAATTATGAAGGTTTAGCAATTGATAATTCATCTGAATGGGAAAAGGTTTACAATAAGTATAACGAACTAAATGGTGAAGGTAGCTATGATAAGGATATTAGTAATTATGCAAAATCATTAGAAATGTATGGAAGAAATACATATACTATGACTTTTATGCCTGAGATGAGCTCACCAGAAGTAATGTCTATAGATAATCTATATACAAATTAAGCCAATAATTATTAAAGCCCTTTTAATTAATTAAAAGGGCTTTTTAAATTTCTTAAAAAAATACTTTAAGACTTTTTAATATCTCTTTTAATATCTTTTCTAACTGTGTTTAAGTATTTTTCTCGTTTTTTGTCTGAAACAAAAGGCACAGACCAGAATTGCTTGGTCTTAGTAAATAGAGATAAACTCCATCCAAAAACAAAAGAATAAACACCCATCACTAATCTCAATTTTACAGAATTAAGATAAAGAGTTATTACAGGAAGTGCAGGAGCTCCATGTGTTACATAAGTTCTAACAATTTTGTCATTTAAAAAAGGTTTTGGATATGCATAAAGTTTTGTAATATTAACAAATTTGTATGCAAAACCAGGTTCAAAAACCTCATCAAAAAATATTTCCATTCTTGGAGTTAATCTAAACCACCAAACAGGAGAAACAAAATACATTCTTTCAGACCATGTTACTAGATCTTGATATTTCTTAATTAAATCAGTCCTAGGTCTGCTAAAGTCATCACGATATAAATCTATAATTTCTATTTCTTCATTATTGTTACTCAATTCTTCATTTATAGTTTTAAATATTCCATTGTAGCAAAATGATTCAATATTTGGGTGTCCAATTATAATTAGATTTTTCATTTTTTATTAACTTATTACAATAATGCAATGTAAAAGTAAACAACCATTATTGAAATACTTATTTATCCAGTATATTTTACTTTATTTTAACACTTAACACAATATTTATTTTCTAAATTTGCCTTTTAAATTTTCTATGCAAAAACTAAATATCCATCAAGAATTACTTAAAGAAAGATCAAAAGATACGGAATCCAATCAGCTAGGCGAAGTGTTAAAAAAAATTTGGGCAGAGAGTGATTTAAAATCTACAAAGATTAAAGATACTCTAAACTCAAAAAACGATAGTAGTTATAATAGTCTGGATTTTGATAAAATGGATTCCAATAAAATTTTTCACGAAAAGACTATTGAAAAAATTTGTGTTGATTATAGGTTAAGATTTTTAGACACTAATTATTTTAAAGGTGAGTATCCTGATGATCTTAATCGTATTGTTTTAAACATTGAAAATGAGCACAACACGATTTTAAAAAACTTTAAAATCATAGCTCCATCTAAACTTTTTAAGTTACGCAGCCCAGATGATCCTCTTTTATTTGTCCCAATTGGAAATGGGTATTATTACTTAATTCATAAATGGGGTAACGAAATGAAAAGACTCAGAAAACTGCTTGTTTTACCCTTTAAAAATTTAAATAACCTTTTGATTTTTTCCATCATTTTCAGTGCATTATTTACCGCTGGAGGTAAAATGATTTTTAACACTATGACAGATGCAGAGGTGTTTACCTTGTTTTTGTTTGCTGTGAAATCATTTGTATTTATTTTCTTTTACCTATTCTTTTTAGTTGGGAAGAATTTCAATCAAACTATTTGGAATAGCCGCTTTACTTCATTTTAATAGGTCAATAATACTAATCCAATTATTGTTATTATAAAATATACCGCTAATGTCATTGCCCCCGCATAATCTTTAGCTAAACGTTGACCTATCAATAAAAATATAAGGCTAAGACCTGAAAGCATAACTCCTAAAATTGCTATTTCCTTTAATTCAGAAGTGTGTATTTGATAAATCCCAATAATCATTAATAGACTAGCTAAAATTTCCATAATTAATATTATTCCTAACAATAAGGGGACTGAGTTTTTTAATGGAGAGTTTTTAAAATGACCTTTAATAAATGACAAATTGCCTCTCCAATCAATAAGCTTATCAACTCCTGATTGCAAAAAAGTTACAATTAGAAACAATAGGATTAAAGTCTCAGCTGGGTGATTTAAAAAAACATTCATAATTATTTTATTTTTTTTAAAGATACTATAAATCTAGGATGATATCTTTTAAGTGTTAATTATAAAACTTATATATTTAAAATTTAATATTACAAATTATCAGTAGCAAGCCATTTCAGTTTAAAAATTTTATAGTTCATCAAGACAAAACTGCTATGAAAGTAGGAACAGATGGTGTTCTATTAGGGGCGTGGTGTTCACTAAAGAACTCTCCCAAAACAATATTAGATGTTGGCACCGGTACGGGAATTATTTCCTTAATGCTAGCACAAAGATCAAGCGCTGTAACTATCGATGGAGTAGAAATGGATAAATCTGCATATGAGCAAACTGTAGATAATTTTGAGAATTCTAATTGGTCAGAGAGATTATATTGCTATAACGCTTCCTTTCAAAAATTTGCAGAAGAAATAAATAATGAAAAAGTTACATATGACTTAATAGTCTCTAATCCACCATTTAATAATGAGGATTATTTTACTACAAACCCTTCCAGGAACAAAGCTCGTTTTACTGCATTTTTAACATTTAAAGAATTAATTCAAGGTGTATCAAAGATATTATCTAAATCTGGATTTTTTTCAACAATTATCACCTTTAAGGATGAAAGTACATTTGTCAGTTTAGCACAACAACACAATTTATATTTAGATAAAATTTGTAGAGTAAAGGGGAATAAGAATTCTGATATTAAAAGAAGTTTGCTCACTTTTTCTTTTATTAAAAAAGAAATTAATGAAACTAATTTAATTATTGAAAGCTCTCGTCACAAATACACTAAGGAATATATAGAACTAACAAATAGTTTCTATTTAAAAATGTAGCTAACCCCTCTGTTTATTTAATAAACACGTTGTAAAAAATTATGAAATTTAATATAGCATAAAAAGTTGCTGGTAGGATATTAATAAACTTATCTTTTATATCAATTCTAACAAAAACAGCACCAAGCATCATAATTGTTAAAATTAAAGAACTCCCAGCAAGAATATTATTGCTGTTTATTAGCGAATCATTACTATCAAATGTGTTTATAACAAAAAGAGATCCGAATATTAAACCAGCTCCGCCAATTAGTTGAAAACACCCAATCAACTTACGTTGATTTCCATAACCCCACCTTTTAAATTCAGATATCATTCTTTTGGATTTAAAAGAAGAGATTCCGTAAACTATAAATGAAATACCTGAGAAAACAGAAATAATTAAAGTTATGTTCATTCCTTATATTACCCCATAATTAAATGCAGCAATAAATAGCGACAGAACTAAAAAGATAAATGATGGCACATACTTAATCAATGGATTTTTTACTTTTATATGAGCGATTTGAGCACAAATCATAAAAAATGCCATACCAAGGGAAGCTTCAACTAGAGGTAATCCCTCATAACAGATAGCTAATAATAAAATTGTTGCTAATGATATTTTAGAAGCGCCAACAATATTTCTTAACAAGTCAGAAATCCCGTATTGTTTAAATTCTACTACTATATTATCATATCTGAACACCCATACTATAATGACAGAAACAGAAACCACAAGTTGCGCTAAAGTTGCTAAATTTTCCATTAAATTAATTTTTAATATTATATCTAAATATATAAATTAAATATATAACATTGTAAAAAAATAACTACTAGATTAATTTATAATGAAATTTAAGCAAGTCACATTATTTGGAGCCACAGGGCTAATAGGGGGCTATTTATTGGAATTTCTTTTAAAAGATTCTGAGATTCATTTAATTAATGTTGTTGGAAGAAACCCCTTTCATCTCCAGCACGATAAGATTAATAATATAGTTATTGATTTTGAAGATGTTAGCTCAATTTCAAATTCTATTACTGGAAGTGAAGCTGTTTTTGTATCTATTGGAACAACCATGTCTAAGGTAAATGGAGATAAAATAATGTATAAAAGTGTTGATTTTGATATAATATTTAATATAGCAAACGCTTGTAAGCAAAAGAACATTAACCAATTTATTTATGTGTCTTCTTTGGGCGCAAACCCCAACAGTTCTAATTTTTATCTCCGCTTAAAAGGAGAAATTGACGAAGCTGTCGCTAAATTAAATTTAAATTCAACCTATATCTTTAGGCCGTCTATTTTATTGGGCAAGAGAAATGAGTCTAGACCAGGGGAAAAAATAATGCAGTTTGTAATGCCACTTTTAGATTTTATGATTCCTTCAAACTCCAAAGCTATTAAAGCAGAAGATGTTGCGAAATCAATGCTTAATACTATTAAAAACTATAAAAGCGGACTTCATATTTACCAATACAATCAAATTAAAGAGTTATAAGGCTTTTTTATAGCAAACTTTCTTTATTTTTATGAAATCATGTTAAAAAGTATATTAAGCATATTATTTATTTTTTTATTAAGCTTACCAAATTTGATAAGTTTAGAACACTTTTTTGATGATAGCCATCATCAAGTATGTGTTGAGGGTAAAGTACATTTTCATGAAAAAGAAACGGCATGTTTTAGCTGTGAATTTATTAGAAACTTTCAAGACTTCAAGCTTGATAAAAATCACTTTAGTTTTAATGATAATCAACCTTTTTCTGTTAATTTTATTAATAGAAATTTAATTTATTCTTCACAATTTTTTTTATTTAGCTTTTCTAGAGGCCCCCCTCCATCTACTTTTATTTAAAAAAACAATTACCAATAAATTAATTATATTTTATTCCTAGAATTAACCCATTATTGCAACAGTGTTGCAATAATAGAAGCTTTGTATAAACTCACACGCGGAATAAATTTAAAACTTAAATAAATATGAAATTTTTTAAATACGCCTTGTTGGCAAGTACACTAATTTTTGCTTCATGTAGCGAGGATGACAATAATCCTGAACCGGTAAATGAAGAAGAAGTATTAACGACACTCACAGTAACCTTTGAAAGTGGGTTTGATACAGTAGTAATGCAATTTCAAGATTTAGATGGAGATGGGCCTGATGCTGCAACTGTATCGGTTTCAGGACCACTTAGTGCAAATACTTCATATGACGCAGCAATAGTTTTGTTAAATGAGACTGAAGACCCTGCAGAAAATATAAACGAAGAAATTGAAGAGGAAGATTTAGATCATCAATTTTTCTATACTGTAGGTTCTGGGCTAGATGCAAATACAAGTTACGTTGACCTTGATTCTGAAGGGAACCCTTTAGGTCTTAACTTTGTACTAAATACTGGAGGAGCTAGCTCGGGTGGATTAACAATCACATTAAGACATGAGCCAAACAAACCAAATACTGGTTTGGAAAATGCAGCCGGAGAGACTGATATTGAAGTTACTTTTGACGTGACTATAGAATAATGATTATTAGAAACTCTCATTTAAATAGCATTGGCGTCCAAAAGACACCAATGCTATTTATTTTCATAATTCTAATATTATTTAATAACCCCATTTTATCACAGGATTGCAATTCTTCCCTTACCCTAAAGGTAATTGATCTTCATGATAGCTCTGTGTTACAAAATGCTTCAATTTTTATAAAAGAATTGGATAAAAATGTTAAAACAAATTCTAATGGGGAATATGTTTTTAAAGACTTATGTAACAAGGAATATTTCATAGAAATCTCTCATGAAGAGTGTGAAACGATTCAAACAGAAGTTAAAATAAAAAATAACACGATTAAAACTATTAGGATGGAGCACCATCTTAATGAATTAGATGAAATTATTGTTAAAAGTAATTTTAAAAGTAAATCAAAATCTGTATTTGAAAATAAGGTTTCAAAACAGACATTAGAGGATTACTCTAACAATTCAATTGCAGATGTATTAAAAACTATTCCAGGTGTTTCTACTATTAGCACTGGAAGTTCAATAGCTAAACCTCAAATAAATGGTCTACATAGTAGTAGAGTTTTACTTATTAACAATAATGTTAAAATGGAAGACCATGAGTGGGGAATTGATCATGCTCCAAGTATTGATATTAACTCAATTGAAAAAATCTCACTTATTAAAGGAGCAGGCGCATTGAAGTATGGCGGTAGTGCACTTGGCGGAGTTATTATTTCTGAAACACTTAAGACCAAGTTAATTGACAGTCTCTATGGCAAATTATATTCTTCAGCTTCAACCAATGGAAAAGGAGGTACAATAACTACCGATATAACTAAGACTAATTCTAAGGGATGGTATACAAGACTTCAAGGTACTTTTAAGCGTTTTGGAGATTACAATACATCCAATTATATAATGAGTAATACAGGACTCTCAGAAAGAAATTTTTCTCTTAAAACCGGATTAAACAGAGTTGATTATGGCTTTGAAGTTTATTATTCTTTTTTTAATAATGAAACAGGTATATTAAGTGCATCACACTTAGTGTCAGCCCAAGACATATTTAGAGGGATTACAAGTGGAATTCCTTTAATTATTGAGGACTTTACATATGATATTAGTGCTCCAAAACAAAAGATAAAACACAATCTAGCAAAATTCAATTTTTTCAAAACTACTGATTTAGGAAAATTCAATTTTCAATATGATTTTCAATCTAACAAAAGACAAGAGTTTGATATTCGAAGAGGAGATGATCGTAATACCCCTTCAATTGACCTTGAGTTAACGACACATTCCCTAAGTTTAGATTTTGACTCAAGATTTTCAAATAATTTAAATCTAAATCTTGGAATAGTTGGAAAATATCAAAAAAACTTTCCTGATCCAGAAACTGGAGTCAGAAGACTTATCCCTGACTACGAAAAATATGATTTAGGGGCATATTCAATATTTGATTACAAGTTAAATCCAGAATGGATTATAGAGGGAGGTCTTCGTTATGATTATACCTATATGGACGTTTTCAAATATTACAAAACTTCCTTTTGGGAATCTAGAGATTATGGAGAAGAATTTAGTGATATTATTGTTGAAGTATTAGCAAATCAAATTTTAACCAATCCAAAGTTAGAGTTTAATAATGCTTCTGCAACCCTTGGATCAAAATTTTTATTTGACAATAATAACACGATATTTTTTAATTACGCTATGTCATCAAGAAGTCCAAATCCATCCGAGTTATTTAGTGAAGGTCTTCATCATGCTTCTGCAAGGATTGAGTTGGGTGATCTTAGATTTAAGTCTGAAGTTGGACATAATTTTGGATTTACCTATCAAAAAAGCAACGAAAAATTTAGTCTAATATTTAATTCTTTTCTTAATACCATTAAGGATTTTATTGTAATCGAACCTGTTGAAATAATGCAGACAATTCGTGGTAGTTTTTC
>JADHRR010000024.1:0-16587 GCA_016777305.1 Flavobacteriaceae bacterium | reverse complement strand
ATGAATATGGTATCGAACCAGCAGCAGCAGCAGTTTCTGTAGCAGGACCAGCAGCCGGAGGCGGTGAAGCTGAAGAAGCTCAGACTGAATTTGATGTTATTCTTAAAGCAGCAGGTGCTTCTAAACTAGCAGTTGTTAAACTTGTTAAAGAATTAACAGGCTTAGGTTTAAAAGATGCTAAAGAACTCGTTGATGGTGCTCCTGGCGCAATCAAAGAAGGCGTAAGTAAAGATGAGGCTGAAGGTCTTAAAAAATCATTAGAAGAAGCAGGAGCTGAAGTTGAGCTTAAGTAAATTCTAATTAATTACAATTATAGTATAGATTTTAAGACTTTATCTTAAAATCTATACCTATTTGTACATACGTGATATATGTACTTTTTACATTTTATAACTAAATATAGTAGCTAGATGTCAACAAAATTCAACCCAAGATTAAGTTTCTCTTCAATTAACAATCAAATTGAATATCCTGATTTTTTAGATATACAAATTAAGTCATTTCAAGATTTTTTCCAGTTAGAGACAAAATCTGAAGAAAGAGGAGATGAAGGTCTTTACAAGACTTTTATGGAAAATTTTCCAATAACAGATACAAGAAACCAATTTGTTTTAGAGTTTTTAGATTATTTTGTTGATCCACCTAGATATTCAATTCAAGAGTGTATAGAACGTGGACTTACTTACAGTGTTCCATTAAAGGCCAGATTAAGACTTTATTGTAATGATGAAGAACATGAAGATTTTGAAACTATTGTTCAAGATGTATATTTAGGAACTATACCATATATGACACCAAGTGGTACTTTTTGTATAAATGGTGCTGAGCGTGTAGTAGTTTCTCAATTACACAGATCTCCAGGTGTTTTCTTTGGTCAATCTTTCCATGCAAATGGAACTAAACTTTATTCTGCTCGTGTAATTCCTTTTAAAGGTTCATGGATAGAATTTGCTACTGATATTAACAGTGTAATGTATGCATATATTGACAGAAAAAAGAAATTACCAGTAACTACACTATTTAGAGCTATTGGTTATGAAAGAGACAAGGATATTCTTGAAATTTTTGATTTAGCTGAAGAAATTAAAGTATCAAAATCAGGTTTAAAAAAATATCATGGCCGTAAATTAGCCGCTAGAGTTTTAAATACTTGGTATGAAGATTTTGTCGATGAAGATACTGGTGAGGTTGTTTCAATTGAAAGAAATGAGATCGTTCTTGACAGAGATACAATTATCGACGCAGATAATGTTGAAGAGATTCTAGAATCTGGAGCTAAAACTATATTATTACACAAGACTGTTTCTGATCAAGGAGATTATGCTATAATACATAATACACTACAAAAAGACCCTACTAATTCAGAAAAAGAAGCTGTAGAACATATTTATAGACAATTAAGAAATGCTGAGCCACCAGATGAGGAAACTGCTAGAGGAATAATTGATAAATTATTTTTTAGTGATCAAAGGTATAGTTTAGGTGAAGTTGGTAGATATAGAATGAACAAGAAACTTGGTCTTAATGTAGACATGAGTAAACAAGTTCTTACTAAAGATGATATCATTACTATTATTAAATACCTAATCGAATTAATTAATTCGAAGGCAGAAATTGATGATATTGATCACTTATCTAATAGACGTGTAAGAACTGTTGGAGAACAATTATCTTCTCAATTCGGTGTTGGTTTAGCTAGAATGGCTAGAACTATTCGTGAGCGAATGAATGTTAGAGATAATGAAGTTTTTACTCCAATTGATTTAATTAACGCCAAAACACTATCATCTGTGATTAACTCATTCTTTGGAACAAATCAGTTGTCTCAATTTATGGATCAAACGAACCCTTTAGCTGAAATAACTCACAAAAGAAGATTGTCAGCACTTGGACCTGGTGGATTATCTAGAGAGCGTGCTGGATTTGAAGTTAGAGATGTACATTATACGCATTACGGAAGACTATGTCCAATTGAAACTCCTGAGGGACCTAATATTGGATTAATTTCATCTCTTAGTGTATTTGCTAAGGTTAACAATATGGGATTCATTGAAACTCCTTACAGAAAAGTTTCTAAAGGCGTAATTGATTTAAAATCTGATCCAATTTACTTAAGTGCTGAAGAAGAAGAAAACAAATTAATTGCACAATCCAACCTTGCAGTTGATAATAAAGGTAAGATTATTGAAGAAAAAGTAATCGCCAGACAAGAAGGTGATTTTCCTGTTATTGAGTCTAAGGAAGTTCATTATACTGATGTAGCACCAAATCAGATTTCATCAATTTCTGCATCATTGATTCCTTTTTTAGAGCATGATGATGCTAACAGAGCACTGATGGGTTCTAATATGATGAGACAAGCTGTTCCTTTATTATTACCTCAGTCCCCAATTGTTGGTACAGGATTAGAAAAATCTGTAGCATCTGATTCGAGAGTATTAATTAATGCTGAAGGTAATGGGGTAGTGTTATATGTTGATGCAGAAAAAATTACCATCAAATATAGTAGAACTAAAGATGAAGCTTTAGTTAATTTTGATAGCGATGAAAAAACTTATTACTTAACTAAGTTTAGAAAAACTAATCAAGGTACTTCAGTTAATTTAAAATCAATTGTTTCAAAAGGTGATAAAGTAAAGAAAGATCAAGTTTTGTGTGAAGGATATGCTACTCAAAAAGGAGAGTTAGCGTTGGGAAGAAATATGAAAGTTGCTTTTATGCCATGGAAGGGATATAATTTTGAAGATGCTATAGTTATTTCTGAAAAAGTTGTTAGTGATGATGTTTTTACTTCTATTCACATTGATGAGTATTCACTTGATGTAAGAGATACTAAACTTGGTAATGAAGAATTAACTAATGACATTCCTAATGTTTCAGAAGAAGCTACAAAAGATTTAGATGAAAACGGAATGATTCGTGTTGGAGCCGAAATTAAGCCAGGTGATATACTAATTGGTAAAATAACTCCAAAAGGTGAAAGTGATCCAACGCCAGAAGAAAAGTTATTAAGAGCAATTTTTGGTGATAAGGCTGGTGATGTGAAAGATGCATCACTAAAAGCTTCTCCTTCTCTTAATGGTGTCGTGATAAATAAAAAACTATTTTCAAGAGCTGTTAAAGACAAAAGAAAAAGAGCTCAAGATAAAATTGATATTAAAGAGTTAGAAGATAATTTTGATATTAAGTTTGAGGATTTAAGACAAATTTTAATTGAAAAATTATTCTCTATTTTATCTGGTAAAACTGCTCAAGGCATTTCGAATGATCTTGGAGAAGATGTTTTTCCAAAAGGAAAAAAGTTTACTCTTAAAATGTTAAATTCAGTTGATGATTACGCACACTTAACAATGGGCAAATGGACAATGGATGATAAAGCGAATAAGCTTGTTTCAGAACTTATTCATAATTATAAAATCAAAGAAAATGACATGCAAGGATCCCTCAGAAGAGAAAAATTTACAATTTCTGTAGGAGATGAACTACCAGCTGGAATTATTAAGTTGGCTAAAGTTTACATAGCCAAAAAGAGAAAGTTAAAAGTTGGTGATAAAATGGCGGGACGTCATGGAAACAAAGGAATTGTAGCAAGGATTGTAAGACAAGAAGATATGCCGTTTTTAGAAGATGGAACTCCTGTTGATATAGTTTTAAATCCTTTAGGTGTACCCTCTAGGATGAATATTGGTCAAATATATGAAACTGTTCTAGGATGGGCTGGCCAAAACTTAGGAAGAAAGTATGCAACCCCAATATTTGACGGAGCAACTATAGATCAAATTAACGAATTAACAGATGAAGCTGGTATTCCTAGATTTGGACATACCTACTTATATGACGGAGGAACTGGTGATAGATTTGATCAACCTGCAACTGTTGGAGTTATTTATATGTTGAAATTAGGGCATATGGTTGATGACAAGATGCACGCTAGATCTATTGGTCCATACTCATTAATTACTCAACAACCACTTGGTGGTAAAGCACAATTTGGTGGACAAAGATTTGGTGAGATGGAAGTTTGGGCTTTAGAAGCTTATGGAGCATCTAGTACATTACGTGAGATTCTTACTGTTAAATCTGATGATGTAATAGGTAGAGCAAAAACTTATGAAGCGATCGTTAAAGGAGATCCAATGCCCAAACCAGGCTTACCAGAATCTTTTAATGTATTGATGCATGAATTAAAAGGTTTAGGACTAGATATTAGATTAGAAGAATAAATAAAATATTTTATCATTTAGATACCCATTATTATGGCAAGAAAACAAGATAACCCAGTACTTAAGTTTAATAAAATATCAATAGGTTTAGCTTCCCCTGAATCAGTTTTATCTGATTCTAGAGGAGAAGTTTTAAAACCCGAAACTATCAATTATAGAACTCACAAACCTGAAAGAGATGGATTGTTTTGTGAAAGAATCTTCGGACCTGTAAAAGATTATGAGTGTGCGTGTGGAAAATATAAGAGAATTAGATATAAAGGAATTGTATGTGATAGATGTGGTGTTGAAGTTACTGAGAAAAAGGTTAGAAGAGAAAGAGTAGGTCATATAAACTTAATTGTGCCTGTTGCACATATATGGTACTTTAGATCTCTCCCAAATAAGATAGGTTATTTATTAGGTTTACCTTCTAAAAAACTTGACATGATTATTTACTACGAAAGATATGTAGTAATTCAGCCAGCTGCCGCAGTGAATGCTGAGGGTGAACCATTGAAAAAAATGGATTTTTTATCTGAAGAGGAGTATTTAGATATAATGGATGTACTACCTCAAGAAAATCAATATTTAGATGATTCAGACCCTGAAAAATTCATTGCTAAAATGGGTGCTGAATGTTTAATTGAATTATTGTCTAGAATAGATTTAGATGAGTTATCATTTGAACTTAGAAATAAGGCTAATACTGAGACTTCTAAGCAAAGAAAAACAGAAGCACTTAAAAGATTGCAAGTCGTTGAATCTTTTAGAGAGGCTAATTTAAATAGAGAAAATTTACCTGAGTGGATGATAATGAAGGCAATTCCTGTTATTCCACCAGAACTTAGACCATTAGTTCCATTAGATGGAGGTAGATTTGCAACATCTGATTTAAATGATTTATACAGAAGAGTTATAATTCGTAATAATAGATTAAAAAGATTAGTGGAAATTAAAGCTCCAGAGGTCATTTTAAGAAATGAAAAAAGAATGTTACAAGAATCTGTAGATTCATTGTTTGATAATACTAGAAAATCCTCTGCTGTTAAAACAGATTCAAATAGACCATTGAAATCATTGTCTGATTCTTTAAAAGGAAAGCAAGGTAGATTTCGTCAAAATTTACTAGGTAAAAGAGTTGATTATTCAGCTAGATCGGTAATTGTTGTGGGTCCTGAACTAAAGTTATTTGAGTGTGGAATTCCAAAAAATATGGCTGCTGAACTTTATAAACCTTTTGTAATTAGAAAATTAATTGAAAGAGGCATAGTAAAAACCGTAAAATCAGCTAAAAAAATTATAGATAAAAAAGAACCTGTAGTTTGGGATATTTTAGAAAATGTTTTGAAGGGACATCCTGTTCTTTTAAATCGTGCTCCTACTTTACACAGACTCGGAATTCAAGCATTTCAGCCAAAATTAATTGAAGGTAAAGCTATTCAATTGCACCCATTAGTTTGTACGGCTTTTAACGCTGATTTTGATGGTGATCAAATGGCTGTTCATTTGCCGTTAGGTCCTGAAGCAATTCTTGAATCTCAGCTATTAATGCTTGCTTCTCATAATATACTTAATCCTGCTAATGGATCACCAGTTACCGTACCCTCACAGGATATGGTTTTAGGCTTGTATTATATGACAAAACTAAAAAAATCTACAAAAGATGTTAAAGTTATTGGAGAAGGTTTAACATTTTACTCCCCTGAAGAAGTTATTATAGCCTATAATGAAAAAAGAGTTGATTTAAATGCTTCAATAAAAGTAAAAACTCTAGATTATAACGACAATAATGAGTTAGCAAATCAAATAATTGAGACTACGGTAGGTAGGGTTTTATTCAATGAAAAAGTTCCTGCAGTAGCTGGATATATTAACGATGTACTGACTAAAAAATCCTTGCGTGATATTATAGGTGATATACTTAAAGTTACAAGTGTCCCTGAAACTGCTGCATTTCTTGATGAAATCAAAACATTAGGTTATAAATTCGCATTCCAAGGTGGATTATCATTTAGTTTAGGTGATATTATCATACCACCAGAAAAGCACACTATGATAGCTAAAGCTAATAAAGAAGTTGATGCTATCAAGGCTAATTACAATATGGGCTTAATAACCAATAATGAAAGATATAATCAAGTTATTGACATCTGGACTTCAACTAATGCCGAGTTAACTGAGTTGTCTATGAAGAGAATTAGGGAAGACCAACAAGGGTTTAATTCTGTATACATGATGCTTGACTCAGGAGCTAGAGGATCTAAAGAGCAAATTCGCCAATTAACTGGAATGAGAGGCTTAATGGCTAAACCAAAAAAATCAAATGCTGGAGGTGGTGAAATTATTGAAAATCCAATTCTTTCTAATTTTAAGGAAGGGCTATCAATTTTAGAATATTTTATATCTACTCACGGAGCTAGAAAAGGTTTAGCAGATACAGCTCTTAAAACAGCTGATGCTGGATACTTAACTAGAAGATTAGTTGACGTAGCTCAAGATGTAATAGTTAGTTCTGAAGATTGTGGTACTTTAAGAGGTATTTCAGTTACAGCTCTAAAGAAGAATGAAGAAGTTGTAGAGAAATTAAATGAAAGAATTGTTGGTAGAACATCATTACAAGATGTTATTGATCCAGTTACTGGAGAATTATTAGTTTCAGCTGGAGAACACATTTCTGATTTAATTGCTGCTAATATTGAAAATTCCTCTATTGAATCAGTAGATGTTAGATCTGCATTGACTTGTGAGGCTACAAAAGGTATTTGCACTAAATGTTACGGTAGAAACTTAGCAACTGGAAAGATTGTTCAAAGAGGGGAAGCTGTTGGAGTAGTTGCTGCCCAATCTATTGGAGAGCCTGGAACACAGCTTACACTTAGAACATTCCACGTTGGTGGTATTGCCGGAAACATTTCTGAAGAAAATAAATTAGTAACTAAATTTGCAGGTAAAGCAGAAATCGAAGATTTTAAAACTGTTCAAGGAAAAGATAATGATGGAAATGATGTTAATGTTGTAATCTCAAGAACATCTGAGCTAAAAGTTTTAGATACTAAGACTGGTTTAGTTTTAAGTACAAACAATATTCCTTATGGTTCTTTTGTTTACATTAAGAATGGACAAAAAGTTAAAGCTGATACTTTAGTTTGTCAGTGGGATCCATACAATGGAGTTATTATTTCTGAATTTGCCGGAAAAGTTAGTTTTGAAAATATTGAACAAGGTTTAACTTATCAAGTTGAAATTGATGAACAAACTGGCTTTCAAGAAAAAGTTATTTCAGAGTCTAGAAATAAAAAACTGATACCAACTTTACATATTAATGACTTAAAAGGTAATATTATTAGATCTTATAACTTACCTGTTGGAGCACATTTAATGATTGATGATGCTGAAGACATAAATATTGGTAAAGTACTTGTCAAAATTCCAAGAAAATCCGCGAAAACAGGAGATATTACAGGAGGACTTCCTAGAGTAACAGAATTATTTGAAGCTAGAAACCCTTCTAACCCAGCTATTGTTAGTGCAATTGATGGAGTTGTGTCATTTGGAAAAATTAAAAGAGGTAACCGTGAAATTATAGTAGAGTCCAAAAATGGTGTTATTAAAAAATATCTTGTAAAGCTTTCTAATCAGATTCTAGTTCAAGAAAATGATTTTATTAAAGCTGGTATGCCAATGTCAGATGGATCTATCACACCTAACGACATATTAATTATAAAAGGGCCTGCTGCAGTTCAGCAATATTTGGTTAATGAAGTTCAAGAAGTTTATCGATTGCAAGGTGTAAAGATTAATGATAAACATTTTGAAGTTGTTGTTAGACAAATGATGAGAAAAGTAAGGATTCAAGATTCTGGAGATACTATATTTTTAGAAGATCAATTAGCTCATAAATCTGACTTTATTCAAGAAAATGATGCAATATTTGGTAAAAAAGTAATTGAAGATTCAGGTGATTCAGAAAACTTGAAAGCTGGTCAAATTATATCAGCTAGAGAGTTGAGAGATGAAAATTCAATCCTTAAAAGAGAAGATAAAAAGTTAGTTGTTGCTAGAGATGCAAGTCCAGCGACTGCCACTCCTATTTTACAAGGAATTACAAGAGCTTCATTGCAAACAAAATCATTTATTTCTGCAGCCTCTTTCCAGGAGACTACTAAGGTTTTAAATGAATCTGCTGTAAATGGAAGAATTGATAATTTAGAAGGATTAAAAGAGAACGTTATTGTTGGTCATAGAATTCCAGCGGGAACCGGATTACGCAAATATGAAGATATTTTAGTTGGTTCTAAAGAGGAAATTGAACAACTTAATAAAGCTAAAGAAGAAGAATTAAATATTAATTAATTATAATTTTTCATGAGTAATAACGATAACAAACAAAAGTCTAATATAAACATTGAAATAGATGAAAAAATAGCAGAAGGAACATATTCTAATCTTGCTATTATTAATCATTCTGTTTCAGAGTTTGTATTAGATTTTATATGTATTATGCCTGGTACTCCAAAGAACAAGGTTAAATCAAGAATTATTATCACTCCTCAGCATGCTAAACGATTATCAAAGGCTTTAAATGATAATATATTTAGATTTGAAAAAAAGCATGGAGAAATCAAAGAAAATCAACAACCACCAAATGTTCAGCTTAATTTTGGGCAAACTGGAGAAGCTTAGATCTTAAAACTCTGATGTGTTGTGAAATTTTATACTTGGATATTTTTCTATAGTCATTTTCAATGAAAATACAGAGTCTGCTAAAAATACCAGATTATCATTTTTGTCTTTAGCCAAATATCTCTGTTTTATTCTTTTAAATTCTATAAACTCATTTCCCTTTTTATTATCACACTCAACCCAACATGCTTTAAATACATTTAGGTTTTCATAACTACATTTAGCTCCATATTCATGTTCTAATCTATATTGAATTACTTCGTATTGTAAAGCTCCAACAGTACCAATGACTTTTCTGCCGTTTAAATCTAATGTAAAGAGTTGCGCAACTCCTTCATCCATCAATTGATTAATACCTTTAGATAGTTGTTTGCTCTTCATTGGATCAGCATTGTTTATGTATCTAAAATGTTCAGGTGAAAAACTTGGAATGCCTTCATAAATTAAATTTTCACCAGATGTTAATGTATCTCCAATTTTAAAGTTTCCTGTGTCATGAAGTCCAACAATATCTCCTGGATATGATATGTCAACAATTTCTTTCTTATCTGCAAAAAATGCATTTGGACTAGAGAATTTTAATTTTTTCGATAATCTCACATGCAAGTAAGGAGTATTTCTTTTAAATTCACCAGAGACAACTTTTATGAACGCTAATCGATCTCTGTGCTTTGGATCCATATTAGCATGAATCTTAAAAACAAAACCTGTAAATTTATCTTCATCTGGTTTTACAATTCTAATTGAACTTTCCTTTGGCTGTGGTGTAGGAGCTATATCGATAAAACAGCGTAATAAATCTTCTACACCAAAGTTATTTAAAGCAGATCCAAAAAATACTGGTTGTATATTACTTTCTAAATATTCATTTTTATCAAATTTTGGATATACCATTTCTAATAATTCTAAATTATCAATAAATTGATTATTTAAATCTTTACTTATATTATTTTTTACTTCATTTTTATCAATAACCTTTATTTCATTTCCTTGAAGTAGAGATACTTTATCATCAAATATGTTATAAATCCCTGAAAAGTCGTAACCCATTCCGATTGGAAAACTTAATGGACATACTTTTAATTTTAATTTTAATTCAATTTCATCTAAAAGATCAAAAGCATCTTTTCCTTCTCTATCAAGTTTATTAATAAATACTATAATTGGGATTCTTCTCATTTTGCAAACTTCAACAAGTTTTTCAGTTTGCTCCTCAACACCTTTTGCTACATCTATTACTACTATGACACTATCTACAGCTGTGAGTGTTCTATAAGTATCTTCAGCAAAATCTTTATGTCCAGGTGTATCTAAAATATTTATTTTTATTCCTTCATATTCAAACGCCAATACAGAGGTTGCGACAGAAATACCTCTTTGCCTTTCTATTTCCATAAAATCACTTGTAGCACCTTTTTTTATCTTATTACTTTTTACTGCTCCAGCTTCTTGAATTGCTCCTCCGTAAAGCAATAATTTTTCAGTAAGAGTGGTTTTACCTGCATCTGGATGAGAAATTATCCCAAATGTTCTTCTTCTATTGATTTCTTTATTAAAATTCATTGAGATATTTTTTGCTAATATAAGCTTTATGCTATGATCATTTTATCAAAAAAAAAGCTTTTTCTTGTATTTACAATACATATTAAATAATTGTTATTATTTTAGCACTTTATGATAGAGGATAAAGTAATATTAGTAGATGTTAATGACAATCAAATTGGTTTGATGCCCAAATTAGAAGCTCATGAAAAGGGGGTTTTGCATCGTGCTTTTTCTGTATTTATTTTTAATAATAATGGTGAGTTAATGTTGCAAAAAAGAGCTTTGACCAAATACCATTCCCCTGGTTTATGGACTAATACATGTTGTAGCCACCAAAGAGAGGGTGAATCTAATATTTACTCAGCTAAAAGAAGACTAATTGAAGAAATGGGGTTTGTTACTGAGTTATATGAAAAAACATCTTTTATTTATAAAGCTAAGTTTGAAAACGGTTTAATTGAACATGAGTTAGATCATATTATTGTTGGTAACTATAATCAATCACCAATAATTAATTCTTTTGAAGTTGATAGTTGGAAATGGATGAGTATGGAGGATATTAAAAATAATATTAAAGACCAGCCCTATAATTATACTGCTTGGTTCAAAATAATTTTCGAAAAATATTATAAATATATAAGTTAATAGTATGAAAGTTAAAGTTTCTAGAAAAGCGCATTTTAATTCAGCTCACAGACTATATAATAGTAGTTGGAGTGACGAAAAAAACAATGATATTTTTGGTAAATGTAATAATCAAAACTATCACGGACATAATTACGAGTTAATTGTCAGTGTTACTGGCTTAATAAACCCTGAAACTGGCTATGTTATGGATGTTTCCATATTAAAAAATATTATTAAGGATCATGTTGAATCTGTACTAGATCATAAAAATTTGAACTTGGATGTACCCTATTTCAAAGATATTATTCCATCTGCTGAAAATATCTCTATTTTTATATATGACATTATCAAAAATCATATCAAAAATGATTTAGAGCTTGAGGTAGTTTTGTATGAAACTCCTAGGAATTTTGTAACCTATAATGGGAATTAATGGAAAACAAGTTTGACTATATTGAGAAAAAGGTTAAAGAATTGGGATTCCGCATCAATTCTAAAGATTTCAATCGTCCTTGGGGTGGTTTCTTGGTTATTGATGAAGATCAATCTGACAAGTTTATTGATTATTTTTTCCAAAACTTAGATATGAGTTTGATTACTAAAGGTTTAAAGCTTAGTCCTAAAATATTAATAGTTAAACCATTATCAAGATTATCTTGGCAATATCACTATAGAAGATCAGAAATATGGAAAGTATTTGAAGGTGAAGTAGCAGTTGTAAGATCTGAAAACGACAATGAGCAGCCTAAGAATATATTTCCAAAGGGAAGTTTGATAACATTAAAACAAGGTGAAAGACATAGGTTAATCGGTTTAAATGATTTTGGAGTTGTCGCAGAAATATGGCAACATACAGATGTGAATAACCCTTCAAATGAAAATGATATAGTCAGAATTCAAGATGATTATGGTAGATAAAGATATTTTATAGATAACTTTTAGTTTATTTATATTCTTAGTCTTATTTTTGCCGAAGAAAAACAAACAAATGGCAAATATTAGAAATTTAAAAAAAGATATTAATTACGTTTTAGGAGATATAATTGAGGCTGTATATAGCTGGGAATATCTAAATTTAGATAAAGACACCAAAAAAAGTGAAAAAATCATCGACGAGGCTATTAAGGTTTTTGATGATTTAATACTTGAGGTCAATCAAAAAAATGTAGAAAATAAAAAGGCACATTTTAAAAGTATTAATGCAAAACTTGAAAAAAATGGTAGAGCACTAATAGAAAAAATAAATAAGCTTTAGAACTTTAATTTTCAGTATCTATTACCTCCTTTAATAAAATCCCATATTTAGAGTCTTTTATATTTTTACTTAGTGAATTATAAATTGTGTCTAAGTATTTTTTATTAGCGTCGTTTAAAAATTTTCCAGCTACATAGGGGGATATTTCACTATTACTATTATTAATAGAAAAATTAATTATAAAATACATTTCTCTTTTTTTGAGATTAATTAATTGTCTATTAATAGTATTCATTTTTTCCTGATTTGCTGAAAACTCTATTTGATTTTTTATAAGGTTTAAATTTTCTTCATTAAACCTTATTAACATTGTATTAAAATCATCAAGTTTCTCTTGTTGCCTTGATCCCTCAAAATTAGCTTCATAACTAAATCTTTTTAGATTTGTTTTGAAGCTTGTTATACCTTTATTCGCAAAAAACTCAACTTCATCATCATTAATTCCAGATTGAGTCAATTTAATTTTTAATACTTCAGGTTCACTTAAATAGCTACTCAAAGTAAACTCTGAAGTTCCATTTAAGTTAATTGAGTCTAATGTAACTTCTACACCTTTTATCGACTTGTTAAGTATAACAGTCCCTTTTTTTAGACCCTTAATATCTCCATTTAATTGAAAATTATTATTTGGTGAACATGAGCTAAAAATTATAATAAGTAGTAATAAATATCTTTTCATAATTATATATCTATCCAGTAGGTGAGTTTTAAATTAATTGACCTACTTTTAATTCTAGGGATGAATAAACTATCATATCTATCTTCTGTAAAGTAATTGTCACTATATACTAAAAACAAATCTGATAATGGTGCAAACCTCCACTGTAACCTGCTATTTAGGCTAAGGTTTTCTCTTTGGCTACTATACTGTACTAACGTTGCCCAATATAAGTTTTTTGTAAATGTATAATCAATCCTTGGTGCAACTAATAGAATATTTGCATTTGGATAAGGACTTGGAAGATTAATTTTATCATAGCTTATTTGTAATGAACTATTAAATCTTGGTTGTATTCTGTATGATAATCTTAGATCAATAGATTTTATTTTACCGTTAAAAAATTCACCAAATGAGGGAGTCACAGTGTATGAAAAATCTTCTGAGTATGGTGAACTATAATAAGCTTCAAAATTTGTGAAGTTGTATTCACTTTCTACTGGTAATGGAACCCCATTATTAGTTCTTGTTGGGTCAAAATCTCTGTAAAGATGGGTGAATCTGTTCTTTACTACAGCACCCATAGATGAACTATCATTTTGGTTTGCACCCCATCTAGCTATAAGAAAACGATCAGAAAGTTCATTATTTAATTCAGGTCTCCAAATAAAAACTGGAGTGACTTCTAAGCTATGAGTTTGAATTTTTTTGTTTTCTGGCCAAAATTTGTATTTAAAATTTGGATTAGTTTTTATAATACCAGTCCTTTTTATATATCCTAACTCTGAATTAAAATTATCTCCTACGTATAATCCACTCAATCTAAAACTAATATTTTTAGTATTGAAACTTGTATTTAATCCTAATGAAATGTCCTTGTTTTTATGCTCTTCAGTAAAAGATTTATGTATGTAATATTTACCATTCCACTTATTATCTTTAGAGGCTAAGTTATAGTCCAACCCAATAAGTCTATTATAGTCTTTTCCATTTTCAGAAAAATCATAATTCTTAGTTGATTGTTTATTTATAAATATAAAATTAATATTAGATCGGTTAAAAACTTTGTGTTGTAAAGCTACAATAGAGTTGTTTGTTGCTGCAATTTCGTTTTGAATATCTTCTTGAGTTTGCATATTCAATAAACCAATTCTAAAGTTGTTATTCAACTTTCCACTAAGCCTTACTCCAAAATCAATTTTATTTTCGATACTATTTCCATTAATATCTCTACCTATTCCTATTCTTCTTGAAAAAAATGGGTTAGCATCTTTTGAGTTTCCAAAACTTGAAAACAAATCACTATTCTCAATAAAAAACTGTCTTTTTTCGGGTAAGTTAACTTCATACCTAGTAAGATTAGTTACTTGTTGATCTACTTCAACTTGTGAAAAGTCTGGATTTAATGTTAAGTCTAAAGTAAGAGAATTGTCTACAGCTAATTTTACATCTCCTCCAAAATTCAAACTTTTTCCTTTAATTGAATTTTCATAGTCCTTGAAACTTAAATTGTTTACATATGGAATTATAGATTTTTTTGACTTAGATTTTCCTAATGGCTTTTCAAAAATCATGTCTCCCATAAATGCCAAATTAAAAAACTCTTGATTTGTAGGTACTTTATGCCAAGAATTCCATGCATTATTTTTAGTGTCTCTTTGATAACTTCCTACTCTCCATCTAGTTTCTCCCTCTGTATATTTAAATGCAGAGAGAGGTATCTTCCATTCTGTTATATAGTACTTCTCATATTGTTTAGATTCACATAACCATTTCTTATCCCAAGTCATGTCCCAATCGGATAATTCGTTCCCTCCATTAAATAATAACATTTCTCTTTGAACACCTATATGATTACTGCCAAAAACAAAAGCGTTTGTTGCGTCATTAAACGTATCAAAAATCATTGTAATATTATCTGAATTTCCGGCACTAAAATCTCTCTTTAAAGAACTTATTTTTAAATCAGATGTATTTGCATTTACTTTAATTCCAACATACAGAAATTGATCATCATTCATCACCTTTATTTCATTCTTATATTTAGAAGGAGCTCCATTATTAGGGAAGTGTTCATAAAAATCTGAAGCTGTTTTAGCTAAGCTCCAATCACTTTCGTCTAATTCTCCATCAATTGATATTTCTGAACTTATATATTTTACAAGAATCTGTTTTCTATCTTCTTGTGAAAAAGTTAAATTAATTACCAAAAAAAATAATAATTGAATTTTGTTCATTTTTTTGATTTTTGTAAATGTAAATAATTATATTAAGATTTATATACATTTTCACACCTTAATCACTTATGAAATTTTTTAGGTTTTTCCTCTTATTTTCTTTTATTTCTTTTAGTCACTCTAACGATAGTTTTATTGATATTAAAGAATATATACCAACTATTATTATAGATCTAAAATACGCTTCTGATGATAATTTCACTGGTCGTGTAGTAAAGGGATATGAATCACCAAAATGCCTATTAACTTTTGAAGCTGCACGTCGCTTAAAAATTATTCAAACTACATTGATTAATTCAGGTTACTCATTAAAAATATATGATGCTTACCGCCCTCAAAGATCAGTAAACCACTTTATAAATTGGTCTATAAACCAATCTGACACACTAAAAAAAAGTTTTTTTTATCCAAATCTTTTGAAGTCTAATTTGTTTAGGTTAGGATATATAGCAATTAAATCTTCTCATTCAAGAGGTAGTACTGTTGATATAACACTTGTTGAAATTTCATCTGGAAAAGAAATTGATATGGGAAGTCCTTATGATTTTTTTGGTTTTGAATCTTCTCATGATTATGAAAATATTTCTATTACTCAGAAAAACAATCGTAAACTTCTTTTAGATATAATGACTAATAATGGATTTTCTTCTTATTCTAAAGAGTGGTGGCATTACACTTTAATTGATGAGCCTTTTCCCACAACTTATTTTGATTTTACTATTAATAAGTAACTTCTTATCTTTTGAGGCTAAAGTGACCTGTAAATTCTTTGATTACAGATTCAGCTTCTCCGAAGACTACATCAAGTCTAATCGTAAACCAGTAGTCAGTAGCTGGCAGGTTTTCTCCATTAAAGGTTCCGTCCCATCCAGGTCCAAGCGGACTAAGTTGTTTAAGTAGTTTACCAAACCTATCATAGATATATATCTTAGCTTGTGGTCTAGTTTCTATTCCTTCCACGCGCCATGTATCGTTATATCCGTCTCCATTTGGTGTAAAGAAGTGTGGGTAATCAATTACAAGTACTTGGGTTGTTCCAGTGCCACACCCATTTACATCTCTAGCTACAACGCTATGGAATCCAGGGGTAACATCTTCAAAGGTTCCACTAGTTTGCCATGGTCCATCGTCTAAACTAAATTCATAGATTCCTTCTCCTGTAGCAGAAGCTTCTATAACATGTAGATCAGCAAAGAATTCTGTAGTAACCACAGCACTTACATCTGGCGGTGAACTTGGATCTACTAAAGTAGTAACCGTATACTCACATCCAGTAGCTAAGTTTGTAGCAGTGGCAGTAAATGTTCCACCCATTAAAGGAGTGTAGGTTACATCCGTACCTACTAATGTTCCTGTTGGATCTTCCCATTCAAAGCT
>JADHRR010000023.1:0-18499 GCA_016777305.1 Flavobacteriaceae bacterium | reverse complement strand
GTGAAGATTATATGAATTTAAATCATTAAAACTTTCTGTCTGGCGAATAACTTTCAATATTTAATGAAAGCTTTTTTTTCTCTAATATTTCTGAAACAATGAGACCAGTAGCTGTTGCCATACTCCATCCCATCATTGCGTGGCCAGTAGCTATGATTAAATTATCACATTTACTCGACCTTCCTATGTAAGGAAGTCCATCAGGGGAAACTGGTCTTAGTCCTGAAGATACATTATTAACATCTGTACTTTTAATATTTAACTCAGGGTAGTAATTCTTTGAAAGGTTAACAATTGTATCTACTCTTTCTTTACTAATATGTTTATTAATTCCTGCTATTTCCATTGTACCTGCAATCCTGGTAAAGCCATTCATTGGAGTAACTGCAACTTTAGCTTCAGAAAGAATTGCTGGTGTAGTTATATTAGTTTTATCTAATATGTTTATACTGTAACCTTTACCAGCTTGAAGTAATAATTTTAAATTGAGTTTTTTTGCCAGTAAATTAGACCAAGAACCAGCACATAATACAAATTCATCAGCATATATTTTATTTTCAAATGAATTTATATTTTTTATAATCCCATTTTTAATATTTATGTCTGTAATTGTTGTGTTTTTAATAATTTTTACCCCACTACTTTTTAAATATTTTTTCATATCCGACATAAATTCATTGGGTGTTGTATGGAAGTCACATTTAAAATATGAACCCCCAATTGCATCAATTTTAATATTTGGCTCAATTTTCTTTAAATCAGATTTTGTAACCATTTTGGCCTTAAGACCATTAGAAACTGCAATATCAACAAGCTTACTTTCTGAGTCTAAATACTTTTGAGATTTACATAGCATTAGTAAACCTTTCTTGTCATAATGAAAATTAAAATCAGACTTTTGTTTTATCTCATCATAAAGCTTTTGACTCAAAAGTGTTATATCCTTAATTAATGGAATTGATTTATTGACGTGAGAGGTACTGGAAGATTTTGCAAATGCATACATCCAATTTAAAAGACTGAGGCTGAATCTTGGTTTAATGTAAAGTGGACTTTTTGAATCAAACATCCATTTTAGACCATTTTTTAATGAATCAGGTGATGCTAATGGAATTAAATGACTAGGAGACAAATAACCTGCATTGACATAGGATGTTCCTGAATTCATGTCAGATTTATCAACTATAGTTACATTATGACCTTTTTCATTTAAATAATAAGCCGTGCAAAGACCAATAATTCCTCCACCAATAATTACAATTTTCTTTTTCATTTTAAATTACTTGAAAGCCATGTGCATACGGATCTTCATCATCTATCAATATTTTATTATATCCATAAATCTTTGCCCAGCCTTCAACAGATGGAACAATAGCATTAAATTCTCCTACCTTAGATTCTCTTTCTACTAGACCAGTAAATTTTGAACCAATATAACTTTCATGAACGAATTGTTCTTTAATTTTTAGGTCTCCTCTTTCATATAATTGTGCCATTCTTGCAGAAGTTCCTGTCCCACAAGGTGATCTATCAATAGCTTTATCACCATAAAACACAGCATTTCTTGAACTAGAACAAGTATCTAAAGTATTACCTGTCCACAATAAATGACTAACACCACGAATTGAACTATCATTAGGGTGAATAAACATATTGGGGTATTTCTTGTTAATTTTTTTTCTAATTTCTTGTGAATAACGAATTATTTCTCCAGCTTTATAATTATGAATTCCAGAGAAATTATTTTGTGGCTCTATGATAGCATAATAATTTCCACCATAAGAAACATCAAAAAATATTTCACCTAAATCATTTGAAACAATTGAGCACTTTTTAGCAGCTAAAAAACTGTCTACATTAGTTAATTTTACAGAATTAACTTTTTCATCGATTTGCTTGTAAGTAATATTAATAATTCCAGCTGGTGTCTCTATATTTAAATATCCAGGTTTTTTTGGAATTATCAGCTTTTCCTGAATTGCTATTGTTACAGCTCCAATTGTTCCATGTCCACACATTGGTAAACATCCAGATGTTTCTATATATAAAATACTAAAATCATTTTTAGAACTATGGGGTGGAAAAATAATAGCTCCACTCATCATATCATGACCTCTAGGCTCAAACATTAAACCTTTTCTAATCCAATCAAAATTATTTAAAAAAAACTGTCTTTTTTCACTCATATTAATTCCTTGAAGAATTGGAGCTCCTTCAACAATTAGTCTAACAGGATTTCCACAAGTGTGTGCATCTATACACTTAAAAACTGATCTACTCATTTTTATTTTCTTCAATATAATTTAAAACTCTTGATTCCAATATGGCAAGCGTAACAGTTCCTTCAGATAAAATTATTTCATGAAAGTCACGAATATTAAAATTTGATTCTAATTTCTCTTCAGCTAAAGTTCTTAACTCTCTGATTTTTAATTCACCTATTTTATATGACAATGCTTGGCCAGGCCAAGAAATATATCTATCTGTTTCAGTATTAATTTCATGTAAAGAAAGTGCTGTATTTGATGACATATAATTTAAAACCATTTCCTTTGACCAATCTAATGCGTGAATACCAGTATCTACTACTAACCTACACGCCCTCCACATTTCATATGTGAGTTTACCAAATTGTTCATATGGGGTTGTATATAAACCCATCTCTTCAGCTAAATACTCAGTATAAAGACCCCAACCTTCTCCGTATGCAGAAAGATATAAGTTTTTTCTAAATGATGGTATTTTATCACCTAATTCATTGTTTAACGCCGATTGAAGGTGATGGCCAGGAACAGCTTCATGAACTGTAAGAGCGGGTATTGTGTAGAGCGTTCTACTTTTTAAATCATATGTATTTACCCAATAATATCCTGGGTCAGTACTATTTTTTGAAGTTCCTACATACCTGCCACTAGTATACTTAGGTGCAATTGCATCTGGAACTGGTGCAACTCCGTAAGGTTTTCTAGGAAGAGTTTTAAAAAACCTTGGTAATTGCTCATCAGCTCTCTTGGCAACATCTCTTGCGAACATTAATAACTCTTTTGGAGTATCTGCATAAAACTGATCATCAGTTCTTAAAAATTTAAAAAAATCTTCAAATGAACCTTGAAATTTGAGTTCTTTAATAATCTTTTTCATTTCTGATTTTATTCTTGCTACTTCATCTAATCCAATTTGATGGATTTTTTCAGCTGTATATTCTTTACTAGTTGTATAATAATTAATTCTATTTTGATAATACTCTTTACCATTTGGTGTACTTGAAACTCCAATTTCAGTTCTAGTTTTAGGATAATATTCATTTTCAAAGAATTCCTTAATTCTCTTGAATTGTGGGACAACAATTTCATTAATTGATATTTTTGCAGCCTTATAAATAGAGTCTGATTGACTTTCAGAAATGTCTTTTGGTAAATTTTTAAAAGGAGAATAGAAATAATTATTTAAATAATTATTTGTAATATGATCATTGTAAGTAGATTCATATCCATCAAAAATAACTATAGGCTGAGAAACTCCTTTCTTTAATCCAAGTCTTATATTAATCAAATTTTGGTTCACAAACTCTGGAATAGAATTCAATTTATTTAAATATTCTATAGTCTTTTTGTAATTTGATAATGGACGTACCATGTAATTTAAACTACTATGAAATCCTGAATCTGACAGAAGGGGATTTAAATATCTTTCAAAATTATAATAATCTACTATATCATTTAGTTCAAATTTTAATAATTCATAAGAAATTAAATTATTTTCATCTAAATCATTGGTGTCAATATTTTCAAGTTGATTTAATAAGTCTAACGCAAAATTAGCTTCACTTTCATAATGCTCTTTCGTAAATAAGCCCAAAGGATATTCTTTACCATCATAAGACTCATGATCTTGGTAAATTGTTATTATTTCTTGCAATTTCTCATTTGAATTTTCTGAAAATTTAATAACAACTCCTGTAACTAATAAAATTATAGCTAATACTGTTAAGAATGAATTTTTCATTTATATTTTATTTTTGGTGTATATTCCATTTACAAGTCGAAGAATGTTTTTTGGATTATTATTTTTTAAAGATTCTGGAAGTAATTCATTGGGGAAATCTTGATAACTTAAAGGTCTTACCCATCTATCAATAGATTTAACTCCGACAGCTGTAAATCTACTATCTGTAGATGCTGGATAAGGCCCACCGTGCAACATAGAAGGATTAACTTCTACTCCAGTAGGCACACCATTAAAAATGATTCTACCTACTCTTTCTTTTAATATATCTATTAAAACTTTATTTGAAGATATTTCATTATCAGTGGCCATAATTGTACCAGTTAATTGACCATTAATTTTATTTACCACTGATTCTAACTGATTCATATTATCACATTCTACTATCAATGAAAATGGTCCAAATATTTCTTCTTGTAAATCATTATTGATTATAAAATCTGATCCTTTGACCTTTGCCAAAGCTTGTTGAGAATAATTTATATCTACTTCATCAGTAAAATCTGCAATAACATTAACTTGTCTCACTGAAGTTAATTTCAGTTTATTTATATTATAATTTCTAATAATATTTGGGTGTAACATACAAGAAGGGGAAATATTCAGAATTTTTTTACTTAAAGAATTTACAAAATCAGTAAAGTATGTAGATTTAATTCCAATGATGATTCCTGGGTTTGTACAAAATTGACCTGAACCTAAAGTTATAGAATGTGCATATCTAGTAGCTAAATTGTCCCAATCTTTCTTTAGGATTTCTGGCAAAATGATAACAGGATTAATACTTCCCATTTCGGCAAAAACAGGGATTGGTTCATCTCTGTTATTAGCCAAATTTAAAAGTGATCTCCCTGCTTTTAAACTTCCTGTAAAACCAACTGCCTTAATCAAAGGATTATTAATCAAATCTATTCCAGTTTGTATACCTGCACTATTAATATTGGAAAAAACTCCATTTGGCATTCCAGTAATTTTGGCAGCTTTGATAATCGCAGACGAAATTAATTCGCCAGTTCCTGCATGCATTGGATGAGATTTTACTATTACAGGACATCCAGCAGCTAAGGCTGAGGCTGTATCTCCACCAGCGGTTGAATAAGCCAAAGGAAAGTTACTAGCTCCAAAAACAAGAACAGGACCTAGAGGAATTGACATTTTTCTTAAATCGGGTTTAGGTACAGGTTTTCTCTCAGCATCTGCCGTATCAATTGATGCATTAACCCAATCTCCTTTTTTTAATAATTCTGAAAAAGATCTAATTTGGCCAATTGTTCTACCAAGCTCGCCTTTTGCTCTTCCATCTGGAAGCCCAGTTTCTTCACAATAAACACTTACAATATCATTTTGAATTAATAATATTTGATCAACAATAGAATCTAGAAATTTAGATCTCTTTAAACTATCAACATTTTTATATTCTAAAAAAGCATCATAGGCTAAATTAGCTGCCATATTAAGCTCATTAATAGTAGCTTCAGTAAAATTACATTCATTGTTTTTATTAAGTTTAGGGTTAAAAGTTTTAAAAATTACTTTTCCATCTGAAGACAAATTATTACCGATGTAATTTTTTCCGTGTAGCATATTAATAAGTATATTTTGAAAGGTCTGGTCTATTTTTCAAACTACTTTCTATTATATTGATAACTTTTTTTCTTTCATCCCCGTCCAATGGTAACCTGGGAGGTCTAACATTTTCCGTCCCAATTCCAGTGTAAGTTTCAGCTAGCTTTATATTTTGTACTAATTTTGAATTAATATCTAATTCAAGAAGAGGAAGAAACCATCTATATATTTCTAATGCGTCAGAAATACGACCCGCTTTTTGTAATTTATAAATTGCTACGGTCTCATTTGGAAAAGCATCAACTAGTCCAGCGATCCATCCATGAGCTCCCATTAGCAAACTTTCTAAAGCAAGTGTATCAACACCGGTCATAATTTTTAGTCTGTTTCCAAAATAGTTTATAATCCTAGTTACATTGGATATATCTCTAGTAGATTCTTTTACAGCTTGAATATTTTCACATTCCAATAATTGATCAAACATTTCTAGTGTAACTTCAATTTTATAATCAATGGGATTGTTATAAATCATTATTGGCAACGAAGTGCTTTGAGCAATTGATTTAAAATAATTGACAGTTTCATCATCACTGGCTTTGTATCTCATTGGAGGTAAAATCATTAAACCAGAAGCACCATCATTTTCAGCACTTATTGCTGACTTAATAGCTTCACTAGTAGATTGCTCTGCAATATTCATTAAAACTGGAATTTTATTCTCAGTAATTAAAATTGTATTTTTTATTAATTCACTTTTTTCAAAAGTTGTTAAAGTACTAGCTTCACCTAATGTACCACCTAAAACGATTCCACTAACTCCTGCATCAACTTGAGCTTGAATATTTACATTAAACATTTTGAAATCTAGCTGATCGTCTTTTGTAAACTTTGTAGTCACAGCTGGCATAACTCCTTCCCATTTCATAATTAATATTTTTTAATAAAGTTATATTTTTTATTTTAATTTAACATGAATAAATCTGAGGCAATACCATCAGACAAGAACTTACCTTTTCTTGTTATACATAAATAATTGTTTTTAATTATTAAAAACTCATTATTAATATGGGTTTGAGAGTTTTTAATTAATTGATTTTTATAAATACTACCAAAGTCGTTTTCAATATCAACAAATGATATTCCTCTACTCGTTCTTAAACCAAACATAACTGTTTCATTAAATTTATCAATTAATGATAAAACTTCTTTACTATTTGGTAAAATATTATTGTTTATGGACTCTATATACTTTACATTATTTTTAATGTTCCATAGTCTATCATTTCCATTGAATGAATGAGCTGATGGTCCAATCCCAATGTAGTTTTTTCTTGTCCAATAAGCGGAGTTATTCACGCTGTAGAGTTTATTTTTTGCAAAATTTGATAATTCATAATTTTCATAATTGTGGTTCTCTAAAATATCTAAAAGAATATAAAATTGCTCCTGAGATTGAGAGTCATCAATTGGTGCGATTATTCCATTATCAATATACTTTTTTAAAGCTGTTTTAGGCTCAACAGTTAAAGCATATGCAGAAATATGAGGAATATTGTTAGATATTAAAATTTCAATGTTTTCTTTCCATCTAGAATTATCAAGACCAGGAATACCATAAATTAGGTCAACAGAAATGTTATCAAAGTATTTACTTGCAGATTTTATACAGTCTATGGCTTGATTACTTGAGTGAGATCTATTCATCAGTGTTAAATCTTTTTGAAAAAAAGACTGAACTCCAATACTTAATCTATTCACTCTGGTTTTAGATAATTCTAGTATTTTTTCATGGGACAAATCATCTGGATTGGCTTCTAATGTAATTTCTACAGAATCATTAATAATATAGTTATCAAAGACAGTTTGTATTAACGAATTTATTTCTAATGTGCTTAATACAGACGGAGTACCTCCACCAAAATAAATAGATTCTATTTTTTTATCTTTTAATTCTCTATTTCTAATTAAAATTTCGTTTTTCAACGAAATAATCATTTGATCTTTATGTTTAAAGGATGTAGAAAAATGAAAGTCACAATAATGACAGGCTTTTTTGCAAAACGGAATGTGAATATAAATTCCTGACACTTAATATTTAGTATTAATTAAATAAAAATTATTTTTTTAACCTATTCTCGTTCTGTTTAATAAAACTGGACCAACCTGAATAATTTTTCTCACCAGTTAATTTTCCAGAATTATAAAAGTGACAAACTGCTGCTGCTAAACCATCTGTAGCATCTAAATTTTTTGGAATAGTTTTTAATTTAAACATCCCTTGAAGCATCCTTGCCACCTGTTCTTTACTAGCATTTCCATTTCCTGTTATTGACATCTTTATTTTTTTTGGTAAGTACTCAGTAATTGGAATTTCCTTGTTAAGTCCGGCTGCCATTGCAACTCCTTGAGCTCGACCAAGTTTTAACATACTTTGAACATTCTTTCCAAAAAAAGGAGCTTCAATAGCTATCTCATCTGGGTGAAATGTTTCAATAAGTTCATTAGTCCTTTCATAAATCAATTTTAATTTTAAATAATGATCTTTATACTTAACTAAATTCAACTCATTAAGTTGTAAGAAAATCATCTTATTATTTACTACTTTAATAATTCCAAATCCCATAATAGTTGTCCCAGGATCAATTCCCAATATAATTCTCTCTTTAGCCATAGGAACAAATTAATCAGTTGTAGATATTAGTACAGGTAAAACAAATTTTGTTTTTACCGGTTGACCTCTTTTTATTGCAGGGTACAGCTTTGGTAGGTCTGAAACTGTAAGTTTAAATATAGAGTCTATTAATACATTTAGCTCAGAAATCATACTTTCATTAGATAATTCACTTAAAACTATATCTCCTTTGTTAGTAACATTAAAATTAACAATTAAGGTGTCTGAAATAGATGAGTTAACAACTACAGAATTATTAATTAAATTAGCTTGTAACTTGGAAGTTATAGTGTTTACAAAACAATTAAAGTTTGATTCCTTATTAATGATTGTATCACAATTTTGAAATCTAGGGTATGTATCAACATCATTCCAATTAAATGTTTTTAAATCATTAGAAACTAACTCTTCAACAACAAGTTCTTTGTTAGAAAAAAAATCACAAGAAAAAAAAATTAAAAATAAAATATAATTAATATAAAATTTCATATACTATAATGTAAGTTTCAAATTACAAAAAATATAAACTAATATCATATATGATTATTAATTATATTTATTAAATATTATCAATTATGACTTATATACTGTTAGTTATTTCAATTATTTTAGTTATTACTGGTCTAGTCGCAAGTTTTATTCCAATAATTCCAGGGCCAATAACTGGCTGGTTAGGTCTCTTTACTATTTCTCAAATTGAAGGTTTTTCAACAAGCACTACATTACTTACTATTACATTTTTAGTGGCAATTATAATTTTTATTGTTGATTACTTTGTGCCTATTATAGGTTCTAAATATTTTGGAGGAAGTAAATATGGGGTTATTGGTACTACTATAGGACTTTTACTAGGGCTACTCAGTCCGATTCCTTTTGGTATAATTATAGGAGCTTTTATAGGTGCACTATTTGGAGAATATGTAGGAGGAAAAAATATAAATGAAGGTATCAAACCAGCAATTGGCTCATTAATTGGCATTATTTCATCATCTATTATAAAATTTATAACAGGGTTTGCTTTTCTGATATTTTACATTAGCCTAATATCTACTAATTGGGCATTGCTATTTTGAAGATCCGCTTTCGGTAGTTGTTGGAATAATTTCTGTAACAAAAGTATAATCAGTTGATTTACTATTAATCCTACTAATTAATAATTCAGCAGCTCTTTGTCCAATCTGAACAGCGTGTTGGTTGATTATTGTTAATTTTGGGTAAGAAAGCATTGATATTAGTTTATCTCCAAATCCTACAATTGATAAGTCTTTTGGAATCTTGATATTCAACTTTGATGCTATGTTTATTGAAATAACCCCAGATAAATTATCGGCTGCTATAATTGCATCTAAATCACTATTATCTAAAATAAATTGTTCTATATTTTTATGAATATCTACATTATAAAAAGGTTTCATAGAAGAATTATTTGTTTGATTAGTAAGATTTAAAACTAGATTACTATCAAATTTTCCAAAAAAATCAACTGATGCTTTTCTAAAGCCATTACTTCTTAATTTACCTACATTTAAATTAGATATTGAAGAAATGAATCCTATTTTACTTCGACCCAATTTGACTAAACTTTTTACCTCATTGTAAATAGCATCAAAATCATCAATTATAACTTTATCACAGCTTATTTTATCGGTAATCCTATCAAACATTACAATTGGAATATCTTTAAGTGTAATATTTTTAATATGGGCAAAATCATTTTTGTTCATGGTTTCTTCAGACAAGGCTAATAAAACTCCATCAACTGTCCCTGAAGCAAGTATATTTAAATAATCAATTTCTTTAACCAATGACTCTTTAGATGAGTAAATTATAATATCATAACCTGTCTCTTCAGCAGCTTTTTGTATTCCATGGAGAACTTTTGCATAAAATCTATTTAAAATATCAGGAATAATAACACCTAGTGTAAAGGTCTTATTATTTTTTAGACTTAGGGCAATTTTATTTCTTTTGTAATTTAATTCTTTAGCTAAATTTTGAATTTTATTTATAGTCTCTTCACTAATCTCATCGCTGTGATTAAGAGCTTTAGAAACTGTCGAAACAGAAACATTTAATTTATTAGCTAATTGTTTTAAGGTTATCATTTCTCTTAATTAATTAAATCAAATGATTTGTTGTCCTTAACATCAGAATCACCACCGATAAAAACACTGAATTTTCCGGTTTCTGATTCCCATCGATCATTTGCAGTGTAATACACCAACTTAGAATTATCAATCTCAAAACTAACTTCTTTAGTTTCTCCAGGATTTAATTCCAAAAGTTCAAATCCTTTTAACTCTTTAACAGGCCTCGCGAGACTTCCATAATGGTCTCTTATGTACATTTGTGCTACTTCCTTTCCTTTAACTTTTCCAGTGTTAGTGATTTTTACACTTACAACAATAGTATCATCTCTAGTGATTTCCTTTGAACTTAGAGATAATTCTGAGTAGGTAAAGTTCGTGTAGCTTAACCCATATCCAAACGGATATAGTGGACTATTTTCAACATCAGCATAAGTTGATTTTGTAACTTCAGCTGAGGAAACTCCTGGTCTTCCAGTTTTTTTATAATTATAATAAAGTGGAACCTGTCCAACATTTCTAGGGAAAGACATCGTTAACTTTCCACTAGGGTTATAATCTCCATACAATACTTGTGCTATAGCATTTCCAGACTGTGTCCCAAGGTGCCAAGTTTCTAAAATTGCAGGAATATTTTCGTCAGCCCAAGTTAAATTTAAGGGTCTTCCATTCATTAATACTAAAACTATATTTTTATTAATTTTATACACTTCTTCTAATAATTCTTGTTGTAAACCTGGTAATCCTAACTCAGTTCTACTTCTACCTTCCCCAGATTGAAAACCTTCTTCACCTAGAACCATAACAACTATATCTGCAGATTTGGCGGCTAATTTAGCCTCTTTAAAACCAGTTTTATCAGTATGATTTAGTTTAACTCTATTATGAAAGTTCGTTTCTCCATAATATAAATCAACTCCCTTTTTATATGTAATAGAATTTTTTCCATAGTTTTCTAATCCCTCCAAAACAGTCACTGCGCTATTACTTTCACCTGCACCTCTCCAATTGCCGAGCGGACTATTATTATCATCAGCCAAATGACCAATCAAAGTAATTTTCTGACCATTCTTTTTAATTGGTAACAAAGAACTTTCATTTTTTAGTAATACAATTGATTTTTTAGCCATATCTAATGCTGCTAAATTATTTTCTTTACTTCCAATTACAGTTTTTTCTCTTTCTAAATCACAATATTTATATGGATCTTCAAATAAACCTAAATCGTATTTAACCCCCAAAATTCTTTTCACAGCATCATCAATGACGCTAATATCTACTTTTCCATCTTTGACTAAGCCTTGTAATTCTCTAACGTAAAGACTTGATTCCATATCCATATCTGATCCAGCATTAGCTGCAAGCTCTGCAGCATGTACTCCATCTTTAGCGTATCCATGAGGAATCATTTCACCAATAGAACCCCAATCAGAAACAACAAAACCTTCAAAGCCCCAGTCTCCTTTTAAAATATCTCTTTGTAAGAATTTACTTCCAGTTGCAGGAACTTCATTTAGTGTGTTAAATGCATTCATAAATGTACTAACACCTGCATCAAGCGCAGCTTTGAAAGGAGGTAAAACATTATTATAAAGGGTATATTTATTTATATCTGCGGTATTATAATCTCTACCAGCCTCTGGAAATCCGTAAGCAGCAAAATGTTTAGCACAAGCAGCAATTGTTGAAAAATCGGATAAATTTTCACCCTGAAATCCATTAACTCTAGCTGCAGCAATAACACTTCCTAAATAAGTGTCTTCTCCAGCTCCTTCCATAACTCTACCCCATCTAGCATCTCGATAAATATCTACCATTGGAGCAAAAGTCCAATTTAATCCAGCTGCAGCTGCTTCTTCAGCTGCAATTCTTGCAGATTTTTCAATTGCTTTAATGTCCCAACTCGCTGATTCAGCTAGTGGAATTGGACTAATAGTTTTATACCCATGAATAACATCAAAACCAAATATTAATGGAATACCAAGTCTTGTTTCTTCAACAGCAATTTTTTGAAGTGCTGATACATTTTTAACTCCTGTAACATTTAACATAGAGCCAACCAAACCATTTCTTAAATCGTCATACCTTCCTTTCTCATAACCTTTCTTTGGAAGAGGTCCTGTGGCATCCCAAAATCCGTTATATTGATTCATTTGGCCTACTTTTTCGTCTAAAGTCATTTTAGACATTAGGTCACTTATAAATATTTCTTTTTCAGAAATAGATTCATTACAACTGTAATTAAAAACTAGAGTTACTACTAAAATTATTTGTAAAAATTTTGATTTCATTTATTATGTATTTTGTGTTGGTATTTTAATTATTATAAACTCTTATATAATCTACTTCCATGGTTGATTCGACAAAATTTGGATCAATATCAAACCAGTGTCCTCCCATAGCTATATTTAAAATAAAAAATTGAGGTGCATCAAATGGCCAATTTTCAATATTTTTAGGAGAGGGATTATAAGTGTAATACAAATTATCATCAATGAAAAATTGTATTTTTTCAGAAGTCCAATTTATCGAATAGATATGAAATTCGTTGAAGTCACTGACGTTTACGTGACCATTGGTCCATGTATCTCCGTGACTATAGGGAGTGTGAATAGATCCTGCAACAACTGTTGGATTATGGCCCCAGTGCTCCATTATATCAATTTCTCCACATTCAGGCCAACCTACACTAGTATGATTAGCTCCCAGCATCCAAAGGGCAGGCCATGTTCCTTGCCCCTCAGGTAATTTCGCTCTTATATCAACTCTACCATATTGGAATTCAAACTTATCCCGAGAAATTAATCTAGCAGAAGTATAATTATATTCTTGATAAACTTCAGTTTTAGCAGTTATTTTCAAAACCCCATCCTCTACTTTTGAATTTTCTAACCTACTTGTATAGTATTGAGATTCACCATTTCCCCATCCCCATTCACCATTTCCAATTTCATGAGTCCAATTATTATTATTAACTGCTCCAGTTTCATTAAATTCCTCAGACCAAATTAATCCAGCTGATGTATCATCATTAACATATACAGAAACAGATTGAAAATCTACAACATAGTTATCAGTCTCAGAGAAAGCATATACATAAACAGTGTAATTATTTAGACCCGGGGTTGTATATGTAAATTCAACATTACCACTAGCGCTTTCAACGACCTCTCCATTTCCAAATCTAAATTCATAGTTAATGGCGTCAGTTGCTGATGCTGAACAACTTATAACTCCACTACCATCTCCACTTAAATTATCAGAGTTTTGTCCAACAATATCAATTGTTAAATTTAAGTTTGTTGGAATAATTTCTTCAATAATCGTTGCTGAATTTTCTCCTCCATTGACAGACTTCTCACTCGTGCATGAGGTCGTTAGAAAAAGAATAAGTGTAACTAAACGAAACATGTTTAAATTTTAAGATGATAAATATAACTAAAAAGAGAGAAATAAATAATCATTTCTCTCTTTTAAATATTATGATATTATAATGTATTACTGCTCATTTGTGAGTATTATATACCAAGCCAAGCCTTCAAAACCTACAGTTTTAAGAGTTAAGGTATTTGATGAACTATCGATAATTTTGTAGGCATGGGTTCCTCCAACATAAAATCCAAAAAATCCATTTCCATCAAGGTAAATGTGTTCCTCACCACCTGGAGCACCTATAGTCCAATTTGATGTAAAATCTTCAGTCGGATAGTACTCATATTCATTATTTCCGTTAGCTTCTAGTCCTTGATCTCCTACAAATTCATCAGCTAGTGGTGGAGCTTTTCCAAAAATACTACCAAAAGTTTCAACAGTTAAAATTCCATCAGGTGTAAACGTGTATCTGTCATCGTACATTCCTGTGTCTACTTTATCAAATGCTGCAGCTTGCCACCAGTCTGGCGTATCTAAATCAGATGGGCCAACACCCATATGTCCAAACTCTTCGGCCTTTACTCTCCAACTTCCAGTGTACATAGCTTCTAATAGTTCTGCTGGTGGAGAATATAAGACTAATACATCTAAAGAAATAGATGTATTAGAAACAACTCCAGCTGTTCCAATTGCGATCACTGTAACTTCATAGTTACTCAGTCCTGTCGTAGAAAAGTTATAAGTAATCATTCCACTAGGAGACATCGTTTCTACTCCATTACTAACAAATTTATAAGTAATTGCATTGTCTGCTACAGCCGTCAAATGAACTGTACCACTACCATCTCCATTTGGATTATTATCATCAGCCCCTACAATATCTGCTGAAACTTGTAAATTAGTAGGGTTGACTATATCACCAAATTCGTGATCTTCTGTTTCGCAAGAAGTAAAAACTAATGCTATAATTACTAATAGAGATTTAAATAAATATTTAATTTTTTTCATTGTTATATTTTTTTAATTAACCAATTTTATTTCATCAAAGTGATAAACTCCTTCTCCAGTATTTCCAAAATCATAAAATACAATAAAAGATACGTAATCTAAATCAGGTGCTAAACTAAAATCATATGTTAAAGTTTCCCACTGATTAGCTACTGTTGTTGTCATATCAAACTCATATGTTAGACCATCAACATTTCCTTCAATAGTCTCTAATTTAACCTTAACAACTTTACCAGCTTCTGGTGAGTAAGATTGAATTTGAATTTGATTCATTCCAGCAGAAGAAAAATTAATAGGGTCAACTGAAATTCCCATTCCACCCCATACTTCTGATCCTTCTGTCTTAGTACATTGCATAACATTTGCTGTTGTATTAGTTCCAGAACTATTAGGGTTTTCAACAATCTGAACTCCTTCAACACCACCAAAAGAGAAGTTTCCTGGTAAGTCACCTTCAAAATCTTCAATTGCTATACTCGGAGCTTGTGTAGGAATATATTCACCTAATCCAACTTGAATTTCATCAAAGTGATAAACTCCAGCTGATTGATTTCCAAAATCATAAAACACAATAAATGATACGTAATCTAAATCAGGAGCAGCCGAGAAATCATATGTTAAGACTTCCCATTGGTTTGCTACTGTAGTGGTCATATCAAATTCGTAAGTCAATCCATCAACATTTCCTTCAACAGTTTCTAATTTAACTTTAACTACCTTTCCTGCCTCTGGTGCATATGAATTAATTTTTATTTGATTTGTTCCATTAAAGTTAATGATTCCATCAACTGCAAATCCCATACCTCCCCATACTTCAGCTCCTTCAGTTTTAGTAAACTGCATTACTGTAGATGTAGTATTTGTTCCAGAAGGATTGGGGTTAGATACTAATTGAACTCCTTCAACTCCGCCAAACGAAAAGTTTCCAGGTGTATCACCTTGAAAATCCTCAACGGTAGTAAAGTTAGATACTGCAGGAAGAGACAATCTAATGTTATCAAAATAATATGAAGTATCATCTCCAACATTTCCAAAATCAAAGAATATTACAACCCTATCATAATCTTGTGATAAATCAGATCCACTAAAGTCGTAAATTAATGTTTCCCATCCTTGATTTACAGTAGTTGTCATATCAACTTCAGTATTAATATCTGGGTTAGCTGAGTTTTCAAGTTTTAGCTTAACAACTTCTCCAACTTCTGATGTCCAAACATCAACTGCTATATTATTAAGTGATGAAAAATCAACAGGTTCGTCAATAGTTAAAAATGAACCAGCCCATACTTCAGATCCGCTAAACTTTACTGATTGAGCAACAGTACTACTAGTATTAACACCAGATGGATCTGGGTTAGGAATCACAGTACTTTGAGCATTTCCAAAATCAACAAACGAATAATTTAATGTTGGATCTTCAAAATCAATAGGCATTAGTAATGGATTAACAATGGTAACTACCTCTGAGTATTCAGTTGTAGCTGCTCCACCACTTAGTGCAACTACTGTAACAGTGTATTCTCCAACATTTGAATACGTGTATGTTAATGTCTCTCCAATTTGTAGCGGAGTTGGGGCCTCGTCAGCTCCTTGGTCTCCAAAATAAACCTCAAAAGATGCCGCTAAATCTGCAGATGCAGATACAGTTATATCAAAAGCATTGCCGGGAACATTATTAATCGTTACTAATAAGTTTTCAGGTGCAGAATAAGATACTACAACAGAGACAACTGTTGAAGTTACTTCACCATTTAAACCAACTGCTGTTATGATTGCCTCGTAGGTACCCTCAGGATATGTATTTACTACAGAGTTTCCTGGATTTACTGAGTCAGAGGAATCAGAACCATCTCCAAAATCAACAGTGTAACTAACAACCCCTTCACCAGTAGGTGTAATTGTAACTACTCCTGTGTTATCTTGAGTTATGCTAATCATTGCTGATACGTTTGTTGGGGCTTGAATAGTCTCAACAAAATCAATGTTATTTTCTATTTCTTCTACACAAGCAAATATTAAAGCAGAAGCAAGAAATACGTTTAATAAATATTTTAATTTTTTCATGTTTTTGTATAAATTAATTTTTAGTAACCAGGGTTTTGAGTCAAACCAGAAATGTCAATTTCCGCTTGTGGAATTGGGAAAACCTCATGTTTTCCTTCAACAAAACCATTAATTTTGGAAGCTGCTTGATTAGTTCTTACTAAATCAAAAAATCTGTGACCCTCCATTGAAAGCTCAAAGTTTCTTTCAGCCCAAATAGCATCTGTAAGGGCAGTTCCTGTAGCTGTAATATCATGATCTTGGTCTCCAAAAGCTCTTCTTCTAACTTCATTTAAGTACTGTTGAGCTAAAGCATCACTAATACCACCTCTATTATTGGCTTCAGCAGCCATTAATAAGACATCAGCATATCTAATTATTCTATAATTATTTAAATAATTTAATTCAGTTTGAGCTCCACTTTGTCCAGCTCTAGGAATATATTTATTATTGTAGTAACCTGTATGCTCATATCCTTCTGTGTAGTTTGCTCCGGTTGCAGCAGAATAAGCAACCATATCTAAAATAGAAGCATCTCTTCTTGAATCTCCTTCTTCAAATGATTCATATAAAGAATTTACTGGTACATTAAAACTCCATCCTTGAGCGTATTCAGGTCCATCCCATCCTCTTGGTCCGTTCATTATTATTCCATAATTTCCTTCTGAGCATTGTGGGCAACCCCAATCATACCAATTTGATGTATTAGTGTATTGAATTTCAAATACAGATTCTGGCCCGTTTTCACCAAAAGATAAAAATTGACTTCCATAATCTGAAACTAAAGAGTAAACACCAATAACTTGATCAAAAGCTGCTGCCGCTTCAGTAAATTTATCTTGGTATAGTAATACCTTCCCAAGTAGAGCATTTGCTGTAAATTTATTAACTCTTCCTACTTGACTTTGAGAGTTTGGCAAGCTTGATATTGCATTTTGAAGGTCTAATTCAATTTGTGCATAAACTTCTTCTTTAGGAGTTCTACTTAATGTTCCAGCATCTCCAGCTGTTAATCTTTCGTTAACAAATAATGGAACATCTCCGAAGAATCTTACTAATTCAAAATAGTAATAAGCTCTTAGGAAATAAACCTCACCGTAAAGGGCGTCTTTATTTTCAAAATCTAATAGAGATTTATTTTCTTCCATGTAATTAGCTCTATTGACACCTTCATATAACCACTGCCAAATTGATCTTAAATTATCATTGTTTGGATAATGAGTCATATCATCAATTTGTTGTAGACCAAGATAATCTGATGCACTTTCGCCTCCACATAGAGAATTATCAGAAGCTATATCTCCAATTTGCATGTTAAAAAACAGCCATTGAAGTGGATCGTAAGTTCCTATCAATGCAGCATCATAATCATTCTCTGATTGAAAGTAAACGTCTGCAGTAATAGCATAACCTTCTATTGGTTCGTAGTCAACGTGATCAGCACATGTGTATGACAAAATGCTAATAGTCAGTAATAAAAATATTTGTTTAATTTTTTTCATAATTTCTATTATTAAAATTTAATATTTAATCCCATAGACCAAATTCTTGGTTGTGGATATGTTCCTATATCAATACCTGTGTTTAATACTCCACCGTTTGAAATTTCTGGATCATAACCAGAATATTCCGTTAAAGTAAGTAAGTTTTTAACTTGTGTATATGCTCTGATTTCATCAAAACCAATTTGATTTGCAAAAGATTCTGGAAAAGTATATCCTAGTTGAATATTTTTTATTCTAAGGTA
>JADHRR010000022.1:0-19316 GCA_016777305.1 Flavobacteriaceae bacterium | reverse complement strand
ACATTGATACAAATAGTTTCTGAGTATTCACAACCAAAATCGTCCTGAACTACATAGGTATAACATATTTCACCGGAATCTGTTGGACTAACGACAATATTATTACCTTCAACAGAAACTATAGATGGATCATCTAACCAAAGTTGTGAAATTATTTCTGACGGAGGTGCTGATAAAGCAGGATCAAAATCAAGATTCCAAGAAAAAATGGTTCCATCATCTGCCGCCCAACTGTCTATCACTGTAAAAGTCCAATCTCCATTCAATGAAGTTCCTAGAAGATCTGTAAAAGATGAACCATTGGAAGCTCCATAAATTCCTGCTGGAACAGTTGTTCCACCAGTTGAAGAAATGTCCGCAGTTGAGTCTGGAGTGAAACAATACTCAAAACCAGTTCCTGGATTTCCATTATCAAATTCATCAGGAATACCTAATGAAGTGCCAGGATCATTTCCATCACCATATTGTGCAAAATAAACAGATTGACCATTTGGAGCTGTTAATAACATATCTAAATCTCCAATAAAGGAGTGTTCAATAACTACGCATATTTGAATAAGCTGAGAAACATCTGTAAACTCTAAACCATCCGCATAACATTCAACTGATATTGTAGATTCATATGAAGCTTGCTGACCTGTAGTCTGAGTATCTTCAAGCCAAGTCTCCTCAAATATTTCAGGGGCACAATCTTCTAATTGTGTACTTTCAGCAACACCAAATAAAGTTGTTGAATCTCCAAAACAAAGTTCAGTCTTTCCAGCTTCTGTACCAGTAAAATCAATTGAAGGGGCAACAATTACAATTTGAGTGATTTGCAATGAAGAGCAACCAAGTGGATTGGTATCTGTAATAACGAGTCCAGCCGAAAAGATTCCGGATTGATCATACACCTTGCTTACGGTTAAACCTTCTGCCGTTGTACCATCACCAAATTCCCATGCAAAAGTTGCGCCATCACTTGAATTAGAAAACTCACCAGAAGCAGTAAATATAACTTCTTCACCAGGACAAACTGTAACCTGACCTTCAGCATTTGGCTCTGGAAAAACACTATCAATGGAACCTACAATTTCTTGACATGGTTCATAACACGAAATGTTTGCTGCAAATCCGGTTGTGTTTGCTGCAGCATTACTAAAAAAATCAACTGTTATACATCCAGATGCATTTGTAGCGGTGATAAATCCAGGACTTTGAGTAGCATTTCCTGAGTAAGTTGTTCCAGTTCCAGTATTATCAGGCCCATCATAAATCGTTAAAATATCAGCATTAAGCTGAGTACTAAAGGAAGTGAAATCAAGTTCAATATTTTGACCAGGATTATCTGGACAAATAGTTATGGAATAATTTTCATTACTTGAATAATTTCCACTTCCACCACCTGAATCAAATAAGGTTCCAGAACAAGTATTAACAGTACCTCCCTCACTAATTAATATATCTTGTGATAAACCAATAAATGGTAAAAGCATAAAAGAGAGAATTAGATACTTTTTCATATGAGGTTTAATTGAATTTTGATTTAATAATAATTAGGTAATTAGTATTATCAACTCTATAAATTAATCTTCTTTTTGAATTAAAATTAAAATTAAAAATCAATGGATTAAAAGTCACTATATCAAATAATGGAGATTGTATTAAATTATTAAAAGCATCAAAAACTGGTACTGATGATAAAAGCGGATAATTTGAAATGTCCTTAACATCTTCATTTTGAATTACAACTCTATTTCTAAAAATATGTTTAATGTCGTTAACTCTAGAAGGTTTATCCAAAACGTACTTTTGTAATTTATCACCATAGACATACTTGAGTTTTTGGATTTCTAAATTAGTAAAAGGTAATCTTATATTTTCAGGGTAGTCAACAATCCAATCGTATGAATTATTTTTACTAGAATTATCAATTAACAGAGAATTATTCTGTTGAGTAAATCCCAAATTAATTGAAAGATAAAATATAAAAAACAAGTTAATTTTACTCATCAATTTTGGTTAAAGTTCTAGCTAATTTAATTTAAATTTTTAGATAATAGAAATTATAATAAATTTAACATTTTATATCATTAATAAAGACCCAACCTTAGTAATAATTACTATCTTTGAATTACGTCTAATTTAGAAATTTTAATCAAAAAAATGAAAGAAAATAATTTAGCAAAACACATTGATAGTTTTGGAGATGACCATGTAGGTTCGTCAACTGAAACACCATTAAGAATAGATGCTTTTGAATTATCAGACAATGAAAAAATTTCAATAATTGAAGAAAACATGAGGAATATTCTTCATACACTAGGTCTAGACTTGACAGATGATAGCTTAAAAGGAACTCCCAAAAGAGTTGCAAAAGCTTATGTTAATGAAATTTTTGGAGGTTTAAACCCGACAAAGAAACCTGTATCCTCTACTTTTGAAAACAAATATCAATATAATGAAATGTTGGTAGAAAAAAACATTACAGTTTACTCTACTTGTGAACATCATTTATTACCAATAGTTGGAAAAGCCCATATTGCATATATTTCAAATGGGACTGTTGTCGGATTATCTAAAATGAATAGAGTTGTAGATTACTTTTCCAAAAGACCTCAAGTACAAGAAAGATTAACTATGCAAGTTGTAAAAGAATTACAGAGTGTATTAAATACTGATGATGTAGCATGCGTTATAGATGCTAAGCATTTATGTGTAAATTCTAGAGGAATTAAAGATACAGGCTGTAGCACAATAACTAGTGAATTTGGTGGTGCTTTCAAAAAACCGGAAGTTAGAGAAGAGTTTTTAAAATATATTCAATTAGAAACTTCTTTTGAAGGCTTATAATTCTTAACTTTATTTAATGTCCTTAACAAAAGAAAATATTCTTTACATATACAACTCATTAACTGGCAAGAAAGAGAAATTCAAACCTATTAACAAAAAAAGAGTTGGATTGTACGTTTGTGGTCCTACTGTATATAGCAATGTTCACTTAGGTAATGTTAGAACATTTATTTCTTTTGATATAATCTATCGTTACTTACTTCATCTTGGATTTAAAGTTCGTTATGTAAGAAATATTACAGATGCTGGTCATCTAGAAAATGATTCTGATAACGGTGAGGATAGAATAAGTAAAAAAGCTAGGCTTGAGGAAATTGAACCAATGGAAGTTGTTCAAAAATACACCGTAGATTTTCATAACACTTTAAATGAATTCAACTTACTTCCCCCAAGTATTGAACCTACTGCTACAGGTCATATCATAGAGCAAATTGAGATTATCAAAACTATTCTTAAAAACAAGCTTGCTTATGAAGTTAGTGGATCAATTTATTTTGATGTAATAAAGTATAATAAAACAAATAATTATGGAATTTTAAGTAAACGAAATATTGAAGATTTAATTCATAACTCTAGAAGATTAGATGGTCAAAGTGACAAAAAAAATCCTCAAGATTTTGCACTTTGGAAAAAAGCTGATGATAGTCATATAATGAAATGGAACTCTCCCTGGGGGTTAGGTTTTCCTGGTTGGCATTTAGAATGTACTGCAATGAGCACTAAATATCTTGGTGATAATTTTGATATTCACGGGGGTGGAATGGATTTAAAATTTCCACATCACGAATGTGAAATAGCACAATCTATTGCATGTAACAATACAAGTCCGGCAAATATATGGATGCATGCGAATATGCTAACATTAAATGGTAATAAAATGGCTAAATCTACAGGTAATAATATTTTACCAGGAGATATTTTATCAGGAAATAATTCCATTTTAAATAAACCATTTTCTTCTAGTGTTATTCGTTTTTTTATACTTCAAGCGCATTATAGAAGTGTGTTAGATTTTAGCAGTGAAGCAATTGAGGCGTCTGAAAAAGGATTTAATAAACTAATGGAGGCTCAAAAAAGCTTGAGCAACTTAAAAAGCTCAAAAAGCTCAGACTTTGATATTAATAACTGGGTTTCTAACTGTTATAAGGCTTTAAATGATGATTTTAATACTCCTATATTAATTGCTGAATTATTCAATTCAGTAAAATTTATCAATCAGGTTAAAATGGGAAAAGCCAAAATATCTGCAAAAGATTTAAAAGTTATTCAAGAAAAATTTAATGAATTTATTTTTGATATTTTAGGTTTAGAAATCAATAATAGGTCTGATTCTAGTTCAGATAAATTAGATTCAGCAATTAGCTTATTGATTGAACTAAGAAACGAAGCTAGATTAAATAAAAATTATGCTTTGAGTGATAAAATTCGAGACGACTTAAGTGAAGCTGGCATAACATTAAATGATAGTAATAATGAAACTACCTATTTAATAAATTGAAAATGAAGATTCTAACCTTACCTTTAATCTTTTTAATTAAAATTTATCAAAATTTAATTTCTCCTTTAACTCCAGCAACTTGTAGATTTCAACCAACTTGCTCACAATATTCAATGGAAGCATTGAAGGAACATGGAATTTTTAATGGGTCAAAATTAATGATTATCAGAATATTTAGCTGTCACCCATGGGGGAAATCGGGATATGATCCTGTACCAAAAAAAAATAACAAATAAAACTTATAAATATGTATGCATTAGACATAGTTTGGGATCCATCCTCTGAGGGTATAAACATATTCGGAAAATTCACTATTCATTATTATAGTTTAATGTGGATAGCAGCATTTACGATTGGGCATTTTGTAATGAAAAAAATATATCAAAAGGAGTCTTTAAATGAAGAAAGCTTAGACTCTTTATTTATGTATACTATTTTAGGCACTATAATTGGAGCTAGATTAGGTCATGTTATTTTTTATCAGCCAGAACTTTTCAAACAAGATTTTCTAAGTGTTTTTCTTCCTTTTAGGTTTAATCCTGTAATTGAATTTACTGGTTTTAGAGGTCTTGCTAGTCATGGAGCAGCTATAGGAATAATTTATTCCATGTATTTATACAATAAAAAAGTTTTAAAGAAAAATATTTTATGGATTCTAGATAGACTTGTAATTCCTGTATCAATAGGAGCTGTATTTATTAGAATTGGTAACTTTTTTAATTCAGAAATAATTGGCCATAAAACAGATAGTATTTTTGGTGTTGTATTTAAGGCAATAGGTGAAACAGAACCAAGACATCCTGGTCAACTTTATGAGGCATTTGGTTATTTAATTGTATTTGTGATTGTTTACTTTACTTATTGGAAAACCTCAAAAGCATTAAAACCTGGATACATGTTTGGTTTATTTTTAATCCTTTTATGGTTAACAAGGTTTATTGTAGAATTCTTTAAAGAAGCGCAAGTTGCTGGAAGAGAAGACTGGATTCTTGGAATGAACACAGGTCAAACACTAAGTATTCCGTTTATATTACTTGGAGTTTATTATATGTTTAGAAAATGATAAAAACATTTAGAGTTATAAGCTATTTAGAAGGTATATCCTATATTTTATTATTGTTTATTGCAGTACCAATAAAGTATTATGCCAATGACCCATCTCTTGTTAAACTTCTAGGTATGCCTCATGGACTTTTATTTGTTGCTTACGTTATACTATCTTTAGTCAATAGCAAAGAATATAAATGGAATTCCAAAAAAACTTTAGTTGTATTAATTTCTTCTATAATTCCTTTTGGAACATTCTATGTAGATTATAAATACTTAAAAACTGATGAGCATAGAAATAAAGAATACTAGTTTTCTAACTTTAAAATAAAAAAAAGCCTTACAATTTGTAAGGCTTTTTTTTAAGTTTATTTTTCTGATTTTCCAATTGTATCTCGCATTATTGGAGTTGCTATAAATACAGAAGAATATGTACCTACTAAAACTCCTACAATAAGAGCAAATAACAACCCTCTTAAAGAGTCTGCTCCTAAAAAGAACATTGACATTAGTACAACCAGAGTTGTAAATGAAGTATTCAAAGTTCTGCTTAAAGTACTGTTTAATGCAGAATTTACAATTTTATTAAATTCCCAAGTTGAGTGCTCATCGATAAATTCTCTAATTCTATCAAATACAACAACAGTATCATTTAATGAATAACCAATTACTGTAAGTATCGCTGCAATAAATGCTTGATCTATTTCCATGTTAAATGGCATGTACTTATATGTTAATGAGAATATTCCAAGTACAATTAATACATCATGAAAAACAGCAGCAACTGCTCCTAGAGAGAATTGCCATTTTTTAAATCGAAGTAAAATATATAAGAAAACTACCACAAGAGAAGCTAAAACAGCCCAAAGTGAAGATTGTTTAATATCATCCGCAATAGTTGGACTCACTTTACCTGAGAGTACTTTACCTATATTATTTTCAGCATTTAAAAATTGAGAGTAAGTATAATCTTTTGGCAAAAAGTTAACTAGTGATTTAAATAACTTATTTTGCACTTCTTCATCAACCTCTGCAGAATTTTCATCTACTTTATATTTGGTTGAAATTTTTAGCTGATTGGCTGATCCAATAGTTTTAACTTCTGAACTACCAAACATTGCATTAGTTTCTAATTTAACATCTTCAGTATTTACATCTTGTGCAAATCTGACTGTGTAGGTTCTACCTCCCACAAAGTCAATACCTTGATCTAGTCCTGTAGTAAACAACGAAGCCAATCCAGCAGTAATAATTGCCCCTGATATTAAATATGTGACTTTAGTTTTCTTAAGAAAATCAATTGAAATATTTCTAAACAATCCTTTTGTAAGTGAAGTTGAGAAATCTAATTTCCCTCCTTTACTGGTATTCCATTCTATTAGTATCCTTGTAATAAAAATTGCAGTAAATAATGAAGTTATAATACCGATTAATAAAGTGGTTGCAAAACCTTTGATCGGACCTGTACCTAAAGAAAATAATATTAGTGCTGTCAAACCAGTTGTTATATTTGCATCTAATATAGAAGATAAAGCGTTTGCAAAACCATCTTCAATAGCAGCAACTTGTTTTTTACCTTTTATTATTTCCTCTCTAACTCTTTCATAAATAAGTACATTTGCATCAACTGCAATACCTATTGTAAGTACTATACCTGCGATTCCAGGAAGAGTTAATACAGCACCTAATCCTGCTAAAACTCCAAATATTAAAATAATATTCAACACAAGGGCAATATTTGAATATATACCAGCTTTACCATAGTAAAATATCATCCATATTAGTACTAGAAAAAGAGCTATAATAAATGATCTAGAACCTGTTTCAATAGCTTCTTTTCCAAGAGATGGACCAACTTCATCTGCTTGAACTATATCAGCAGATGCAGGAAGTTTTCCAGCTCTTAAAACATTAGCTAAATCAATTGCTTCTTCTAATGTGAATGTCCCCGATATTTCAGAATTACCGCCTGAGATTGCACCAGTAGTAACCCCTGGAGCAGAATAAACAGTCTCATCTAAAACAATTGCAATTTGACTTCCCTGAGTAAAAGCGTTACCTGTCATTTTTTCCCAAACCTTAGCTCCCTTAGCATTCATTTGCATACTTACAGTAGGCTGACCAGATGGAGAGTAAGATTGTCTTGCATCTGTAATTACTGAACCGCTTAATTCAGGTTTATTATCTCTATTACCCTGTAAAACATATAAATCAATTAACTCATTTCCTTCAAGATCTAGTGTTGGGATTCCCCATACAAACTTAGCATCTCTTTGTTCTGAAGTAAGTAAAGACTTAACCTCAGACATTTTTAGGTATTCAGAAATCATTTCTTTTGCTTTAGAATCAAATGTTGCAATAATAGGACCCCCAGGATAACCTTGTCCTTTAATAGCATCTAAAATTGGGTTAACTTCAACAAAAGTTGAATCTGAAGCTGTACCTAATAAATCGTCAATTTCACTATTAGTATCATCAGATATTACTGAAACTTCTTCAGAGTCTTCCATAGATTTAACTACTTCATTTGCTTGTACAATAAAATTTAAAAAATCTTGACCTCTGAAAGCATCCCAAAATTCTAATTGAGCCGTACTTTGTAATAAATTCTTAACTCTTTCGATGTCCTTAGCTCCTGGTAATTCAACTAAAATTCTTCCTGAATTACCTAATCTTTGAATGTTTGGTTGAGTAACACCAAACTTATCTATTCTTTTTCTTAAAACTTCAAAAGCAGAAACAATAGATTCATCAATCTTTTCTTTTATTATTGGTTGTACATCTTGATCATCCATATCGAAAGTAATTTCCTCACTCAAGCTTCTGTTTGCAAATATATCTGGAGAAGCAAGTTTGGTATCTCCTTTAATTGCATCAAAAGCAACGAAAAAATCTTCTAGGTATGTGTTTTGACTATTTTTTTGAATTTCTTCAGCATCAACAAGTGCTTGATTAAATATTGGATCTCTACTATTATTAGAAAGACCTTTTAAAATATCTTTAACAGAAATTTGAAGAATTACATTTATCCCACCTTTTAAATCTAGACCTAAATTCATAGCTCTGTCCTTAACTTCATTAAAAGTATAATCTGATATTCCTATATCAAAAACGGATGTATTAGATAAAGAATCCAAATAATTAGCTTCTATTATATTCCTTTGCTTATCAAAATCAGGTTGTGATTCTGATACTTTACTTATTGCATACTTTGCTGCATTTTCTTCAACACGATTGGCTTTAAAAGTAAACGATAGTTGGTATATACTAACCAAACCAAACATTAAAGCAAATAATTTTATTAATCCTTTATTCTGCATTGTGATGTATTTTATTCAATTTAAAAACGAGCAAATATATGATTTAACTAATAAATTGACAACAGAAACGACTCATTTCTAAATTGATCAATTTACAGCAAACAAAAATAATTCAGAATTATAATAGTAATTTATAAAGCTAAAAGATTATTTGTTTTCTTAACTCCTTCAGCACTTTCATGTAAATGCTTCATATCAGCCTCACTTAATTCTATCTTAACTATTTCTTCGATACCATTTTTTCCGAGGATAACAGGAACACCTATAGAAAGATCATCAAGTCCATATTCCCCCTCTAATAAGACAGAACATGGATACATTTTCTTTTGGTCACAAGCAATTGCTTGAACTAATCCACTTACAGCAGCACCAGGAGCATACCATGCAGATGTTCCGAGTAATTTTGTTAGTGTTGCTCCTCCTACTTTGGTTTCTTGTTTTACTTTTTCAAGTCTTTCTTTAGAAATAAATTCAGAAATATTAATGCTATTTCTAGTGGCATTAGAGATTAATGGAACCATTCCCACATCGCTATGACCTCCTATAACCATACCGTCAATATCGCTGATTGGAGCATTTAGTGCTTCCGCTAGTCTGTATTTAAATCTCGCTGAATCAAGAGCGCCACCCATTCCAATGATTTTGTTTTTTGGAAGATCTGTAGTTTTATGTACCAAATAAGTCATTGAATCCATAGGATTACTAACAATGATTAGGATTGTATCGGGAGAATACTTTATTAGATTCGAGGTAACTGTTTTCACGATTCCTGCATTAATACCAATTAATTCTTCACGGGTCATACCTGGTTTACGAGGAATTCCGGATGTAACAACACAAATAGAACTATTTGCTGTTTTACTGTAATCATTAGTAGTACCTGTTATTTTTGTATCAAAATTATTTAGAGATGCAGTTTGCATTAAATCCATCGCTTTGCCTTCAGCAAAACCTTCTTTTATATCTAATAAAACAACTTCAGAAGCGAAATCTTTTATTGCTATATATTCAGCACAACTAGCACCTACTGCGCCGGCACCAACAACAGTTATTTTCATAATTATATTTTTATTAATTAAGCATCTATATTAGCATAGATAGCATTCTTTTCAATAAACTCTCTTCTAGGTGGAACTTCATCACCCATAAGCATAGAAAAAATTCTATCTGCTTCAATCATGTTTTCAATTTCAACTTGTCTTAAAGTTCTAAATTCAGGATTCATTGTTGTGTCCCATAGTTGTGCAGCATTCATTTCACCTAAACCTTTATATCTTTGAATTTTTACACCATCACCATATTTTTGCATAATTAGATCTCTTTGATCATCATCCCAAGCATATTCTTTTTTAGCTCCTTTTTTTACAAGGTATAATGGTGGGGTAGCGATATATATGTGACCTCCTTCAATCAACTCTTTCATGTATCTAAAAAAGAAAGTTAAAATTAAAGTTGCAATATGACTTCCATCTATATCAGCATCACACATAATTACTACTTTGTGGTATCTAAGTTTTGAAAGGTTTAAAGCTTTCGAGTCTTCTTCTGTTCCAATTGTAACACCCAAAGCAGTGAAAATATTTTTAATTTCTTCATTTTCAAAAACTTTATGCTGCATCGCTTTTTCAACATTCAGTATTTTTCCTCTAAGCGGAAGTATTGCTTGGAATGCTCTATCTCTACCCTGTTTGGCAGTACCACCTGCAGAATCTCCCTCAACAAGAAAAACTTCACATTTAGCTGGGTCCTGTTCAGAGCAATCAGATAATTTACCTGGCAAACCTCCTAAACTCATGACAGTTTTTCTTTGAACCATCTCACGAGCTTTTTGGGCTGCAGTTCTAGCTTGAGCAGCTAAAATCACTTTTTGTACTATTATTTTAGCATCATCAGGGTGTTCTTCTAAATAATCTGTTAACATTTCTGAAACAGCCTGGCTTACACTAGAAGAAACCTCTCTATTTCCAAGCTTAGTTTTAGTTTGCCCCTCAAATTGAGGTTCAGCAACTTTAACAGATATTATTGCGGTTAAACCCTCTCTAAAGTCATCTCCAGATATTTCAAACTTTAATTTATCAAGCATCCCAGATCCATCAGCATATTTTTTTAGTGTATGTGTTAAACCTCTTCTGAAGCCAGAAAGATGAGTTCCACCTTCATGAGTATTGATATTATTAACGTAAGAATGTAAATTTTCTGAATATGAAGTATTGTAAGCCATCGCTACTTCAACAGGGACTCCATTTTTTTCACCTTCAAATGAAATAACATCTTTCATTAAAGGCTCTCTATTTCCGTCTAAAAACTTTATAAATTCTTTTAACCCTTCTTTTGAATGAAAAGTCTCACTTACAAATTCACCTTTTTCGTCCTTATTTCTTTTGTCTACAAGAACTACAGTAATTCCTTTATTCAAGTAAGCTAATTCTCTTAGTCGAGAAGCTAATATATCATAACTGTATTCTAGGGTTTGAGTGAAAATAGTAGAGTCAGGCTTAAAAGTAACCATTGTTCCTCTTTTGTCAGTAGTACCAATTTCTTTAACGGGATTTAATGATTTACCTCTCTCGTAGTCCTGTTCGTATATTTTACCATTTCTATAGACAGTAGCTTTTAAGCTTTCTGATAATGCATTTACACAACTAACTCCAACCCCGTGAAGACCACCAGAAACCTTGTAAGAATCTTTATCAAATTTACCACCAGCCCCAATTTTAGTCATCACGACTTCTAAGGCAGAAACTCCTTCTTTTTTATGAATATCTACCGGAATTCCTCTACCATCATCTATGGTGGTTACAGAATTATCTTCATTTATAACCACAGATATCTCATTACAATGACCGGCTAAGGCCTCGTCAATTGAATTATCTACAACCTCATACACCAAATGATGTAGACCTCTTGTACCAACATCACCAATATACATTGAAGGACGCATCCTAACATGCTCCATTCCCTCCAGAGCTTGAATACTATCCGCAGAATAGCTTTGCTTGTTTTCACTCATAAATTATATTTTTAATTGGTTTTTTTTTATTAAAAAAAACCTTATGAAAAAGTTACATTTTAATTATTAATGTAAATATAAAAAAAAGTGAAAATTTTTATGCTATTTTATTCTTAAATAACCCTATAAGTTATTAACAATTAAAGTAGTAAAAATTGACTAAAATTAAGCTTCATAAGCATCGTCATGAACCTCAATAATTGCTCTACCTGACGGCTCATTCATATTTTTAAATGCTTCATCCCATTCTAGAGCTATTTTAGTGCTACAAGCCACTGAAGGTTCTTGAGGAACACTTAATGCAGCAGCTTTACTTGGAAAATGAGACTGAAATATTGATCGGTAAAAATACTCCTCTTTTGATGTAGGTGGTTGATTAGGGAAATCGATTTCTACAGTTTTCATTTGATCATCAGAAACAGAACTATTGACAAGCTCCTTTAATTTATCTATCCAACTGTAGCCAACACCATCACTAAACTGTTCTTTTTGTCTCCACGCAATACTTTCAGGTAAATAATCTTCAAAAGCCTTTCTTAATACCCATTTCTCCATTCTTTCAGAATTAATCATTTTATCATTAGGATTAATACTCATTGCCACGTCAATAAATTCTTTATCTAAAAAAGGAACCCTACCTTCAATCCCCCAAGCAGCCAAACTTTTATTCGCCCTTAAACAATCATACATGTGTAGCTTATTAATCTTTCGAACTGTTTCCTTATGAAATTCTTTAGAATTTGGTGCTTTGTGAAAATACAAGTAACCTCCAAACAGTTCATCGGCACCTTCACCTGATAATACCATCTTAATACCCATTGATTTAATAACTCTTGCCATTAAATACATTGGAGTTGAAGCTCTTATAGTAGTAATATCATAAGTCTCTAAATTATAAATAACATCTTTAATTGCATCTAACCCTTCTTGAATTGTAAATACTATCTCATGATGAATTGTTCCAATATGGTCTGCAACTTTTTTAGCAGCTGATAGATCTGGAGACCCCTCTAAACCTACTGAAAAAGAATGTAACTGAGGCCACCAAGCATCTGACTTATCTCCACTTTCTATTCTCTTTTGTGAATATTTTTTAGCAATTGCAGATGTAATCGACGAATCTAATCCACCAGAAAGTAAAACTCCATAAGGGACATCACTCATAAGCTGTCTATGCACAGCAGACTCTAAAGCCTCTTTGACTATTTTTATGCTTGTTGTATTTTCTTTTACTGCTTCATAGTCACTCCAATCTCTAGAGTACCACTTAATAAATTCTTTATCTTTGCTGTGGTAATAATGACCTGGTGGAAAAAGTTCAATTTTTTTACACTTCCCCTCTAATGCCTTAAGCTCGGAAGCGACATAAAAAGTACCTTTTTCATCCCAACCAATGTAAAGTGGAATTATTCCAATATGATCTCTTGCTACAAAATACTGATCATTTTCTGAATCATATATTGCAAAACCAAAAATACCGTTCATCTTATCTAAAAAAGATGGTCCATATTTTTGATATAAAGCAATAATAACCTCACAATCACTATTGGTCGAAAAGTCATAAGAACCAATAAACTCTTTTCTTAAATCAAAATGATTATATATCTCTCCGTTGGCTGCTAATACTAACTTATTGTCAGAACTAAAAAGAGGTTGTCTACCAGATTTTGGATCTACAATAGCCAACCTTTCATGAGACATAATAGCATTATCAGAACTATAAATTCCACTCCAATCAGGACCCCGGTGTCTGATTTTTTTAGACATTTCTAAAATTTCTGGTCTTAAAGAATCCGGGGATTGCTTTAAATCAAAAGCACAAACTATTCCACACATATTATATATTTTAGTCAAATATGCGTTAAATATTAATATTATAAATTAAAAATATACTTTTAATTACATATATAAATATATAATTATAAATTAATTACAAATATTAATTTTTATTTAAACAATAACAAGTAAGGTTAAAATAATTAACTATGGAATATTAAGATATTTGTGTGTCTGAAGAGAAACCTTCCATTTAGGATTTTGCATCACATAATCAACAATAAGTGGCATAACCAGGTCTCTTTTACTCCATTCAGGTTGCAAAAATAGCACGCATTTCTGATTAACTTTTGCAGCCTCTCTCTCGGCAAACTCAAAATCACTCTTATTATAAATTATCATTTTAAGCTCATCTGCAACTTGATATATTTCGTTCTTTGGAAGTTTTCTTTTTTTAGGAGACAAACATATCCAATCCCAATTTCCAGAAAGATCATAAGCTCCTGAGGTTTCAATATGTACTGACTTGTTTTTTTCTTTTAGCAATTTAGTCAAAATAGACATGTCCCACATTAGTGGCTCACCCCCTGTGACGACTACAGTATCACTGAAATGCTTAGTGTTTTCTACAATCTCAGTTGTTAATGTGGGTGGATGAAGAAGAGCATCCCAACTTTCTTTTACATCACACCAATGACAACCTACATCACAACCACCAAGTCTAATGAAATAAGCAGCAGCTCCCTTATGAAAACCCTCACCTTGAATTGTGTAAAATGACTCCATTAATGGCAACATTTTACCTTTATCAACTAAATTTTTAGTATCGCTATCCATCGATTGCAAATATAAATTTCTATTTATTACAAAAACAATTAAGTGGCATTTATTTAATGTAAATAATTAAACATAAACACCATAAATAATTATATTTACACAACATTAAAGAATAAAAAACAATGAATAAAATTATAATCTTAATAATTACAACTGCGATTATTACATCATGTTCAAAAGAAAAAGATCCCTATTTAATTTCAAAAAACAGCATAGGACATGTAAGTGACACAACAATGATTAAAGATTTAATTCAGATTTTTAAAAATGATTCTATTAGAAATGACATTTCCGGTGATAGTTTTACTGGAAAATTTAATGACATAACAATACTAGACAAACAAGGAAATGAATTATTAGAAATTACTCCTAAGGAAGACCTAGACTACACTTCTACAGCTAAATTAATTAAGATAATTGACCCAAAATATAAAACAAAGAAAGGGATTGGACCTAGTAGTACCTTCAAAGAAATAAGAGACAACTACAATATAAGTAGCATTCAAAACAGCCTAAGAAATATAATTATTTCAATCAACTCAGCTAATTTATATTTCACAATTGACAAAAATCAACTCCCATCTAACTTAAGATATAATTCAAATATTGATATTGATAAAGCTCAAATTCCAGATAAAGCTAAAATCAAAGATCTTTACTTGCAATGGATAAATTAGATGGAAAAAGAACTAATAAGGCTAAACAAGTATTTAAGTGAAATCGGATATTGCTCCAGAAGAGCTGGAGACAAACTTATTGAGTCCGGAAGAGTTTTCATAAATAATGAGCCTGCTTCACTAGGTCAAAAAGTCAGTGTAAACGATGAAATTAAAATAGATGACAAGCTTATAGGTGTTAAGAAAAAAAAGATGATTTATTTAGCCTTAAATAAACCAATAGGAATTGTTTGCACTACTGATACTAGAGTTGAAAAAAATAATATAATAGATTTTATAGGTTATCCAGAAAGAATTTTTCCAATAGGAAGATTAGACAAACCAAGCTCTGGACTAATTCTTCTAACAAATGATGGCGATATTGTAAATAAAATTCTAAGAACAGAACATAACCACGAAAAAGAATACATAGTTAAAGTCGACAAGGCTCTTTCTCAGACTATTATTGATCGAATGTCAAAAGGTGTCCCAATATTAGATACAATTACAAAAGAGTGTAAAATTAGAAAATCAGGCAGCAATGAGTTTAAAATCATTTTGACCCAGGGCCTAAATAGGCAGATAAGAAGAATGTGTGAATATTTTAATTATAAGGTTATTTCTTTAGAAAGAACTAGAATAATGAATATAAAACTAGACTTACCAGTTGGAAAATATAGAGAATTAACAAAAGAAGAGATAACCTCTTTAAACAAACTTATTGATAATGAATAAATTAACACCTTTTCACTTAGCAATTCCGGTAGACAACCTCTCAAGGTGTAGAGTTTTTTATAAACAAATATTAGGCTGTAAAGAAGGTAGAAGTAGTAATCATTGGGTCGATTTTGATTTTTTTGGACACCAGCTAGTTATACATTATAAAGAAAAGTCAATTGAAAAGTCACATAGTAATCTTGTTGATGGAAAAGATGTTCCTGTGCCACATTTTGGAGTCGTATTAGAGTGGAATAAGTTTCAGAAATTGTCGATTAGACTTAGGTCAAAAAATGTAAAGTTCATTATTGAGCCCTACATACGATTTAAAGGTCTTCCAGGTGAACAAGCGACTATGTTTTTTAAAGATCCCTCTGGAAACGCGTTAGAATTCAAGTCCTTTAAGGATTTTAATCAAATTTTTGAGAAGTAGTAAATTATTAACTTCTTAAAAACTTACTTATTATCAATCAGTACAGATTAAAAAAAAATAACCCTATGATTTAATCACATCTTTGTTATATTTCATTTTCCTTCCAATGTATATCGGTTTACTTAACAATACATTAGTCTCAAAAGTATCTTCCCTAGTTTTAACTAGCCTAATAAATTCTGCATATTTATAATTTGGGGTTAAACTGTCTTTTACTATTATTTTTTTTTCCTTGTAATCATAGGATGATTTCTTAGTTTTATCCTTAATTATTAAACAAACAATATCATTAAAATCAATAAAGTAGATTTTATTAAAACAGCGCATCCTTCCGTAATTATCTTTTTTTGTGTAACTAACATGAGCCATATGTTTAATTTGACTCCAGGCTTTAGTTGTTTTCTTAGAAGGAATTAAAAATATATTTCTTGAAATTCCGCGATTGTTTGCCGAGTATTTTATAAAACAAAAAAGACTCACTAAAATAGCTATACCTCCAAATATTGCGTAATCATTTTCAAACCTATTAAACAACACAATACTTTTTTTGGATCAGAAAAAATAAAATAAAACCCAGGGATTAAACAATAAACTAGTAGCCAAAGTGGTTCAAATAATATTATACTTCTGTTTCTCATAATGGGTTAGAATAACATGAACTATTTAAAAAAATAAGCTAGCACGCAAAAGATTAAAATAATAGAAACAATACCTATCAGTATTTTTTTTGCTTTATCATCAGACATACTATCTTTATCATAACCTAATCCGCTTCCTCCATCACCAAGATTTCCATTTTCTAAATTCATAATTAGAATATTATTTATTTAAGATATGCTTGTAGAGTGTTCTTTAAAAGCATTGCAATTGTCATAGGGCCAACACCACCCGGAACAGGGGTGATATAACTAGACCTTTTGGATACATTATCAAAATCTACGTCTCCAACAATTTTATAACCCTTTTTAGAATTATCCTTAACTCTTGTTATTCCAACATCTACAATAACAACTCCATCTTTTACCATATCCTCAGTAACAAAATCAGGTGACCCTAGTGCTGAAATAATTATGTCAGCCTGTAGGGTAAGTTCTTTTATGTTTTTGGTTCTACTATGCGCTAAAGTAACTGTAGAGTTACCTGGGTTAGACTTTCTACTCATTAGTATACTTACAGGTCTTCCAACAATATCTGACCTTCCTATAACGACAGTGTGCTTTCCTGATGTTTCTACATTATACCTGTTTAAAAGCTCCATAATTCCATATGGTGTAGCTGAAATAAAGGTTGGTAAATTAAGTGCCATCTTTCCGAAATTAGTAGGATGAAAACCATCTACATCTTTATCTGGGTCAACAGCCATTAATATTTTTTGAGAATTTATATGCGAAGGAAGCGGCAATTGAACAATATAACCATCAATAGCATCATTTTCGTTAAGTTCTTTAACCTTCAATAATAATTCAGATTCAGTAATTTTATCTGATAATTTTATAAGAGTTGATTCAAATCCAACTCTTTTACAAGCCCTTACTTTACTTCCAACATAAGTTAAGCTTGCTCCATCTTCACCCACAATAACAGCAGCTAAATGAGGGGGCCTTGAGCCTTTTGCAACTATTTCTTTTACAGAAATTGCAATTTCACTCTTGATATCATTGCTAGTTTTTTTACCGTCTAATAGTGTCATTTATCAAAAATTACCTTTTCATGTTTTGCATCATTTGCATCATCTTATTAGCACCACCACCTTGCATCATCTTCATCATTTTACTCATTTGATTGAATTGCTTTAATAATTGATTTACCTGTTGTATTGAGGTCCCCGAACCTTTTCCAATTCGATCTTTTCTAGATTTATTAATTATTGATGGATTGGATCTTTCTTTTGGAGTCATAGAGTAAATCATAGCCTCGATATATTTGAACGAATCATCATCAACATCAACATCCTTCAACATTTTTCCAGCACCAGGAATCATTCCTACTAAATCTTTCATGTTACCCATTTTCTTTATTTGATGAATTTGTTTTAAGAAATCATCTAACCCAAAAGTGTTTTTTGCAATTTTTTTCTGAATTCTTCTGGCCTCTTTTTCATCAAATTGTTCCTGTGCTCTCTCAACTAATGAAACTACATCACCCATTCCAAGTATTCGATCTGCCATTCTAGAAGGATAGAAAACATCAATAGCTTCCATTTTTTCTCCAGTACCAATGAACTTAATCGGCTTATTTACTACTTGCTTAATTGAAAGAGCAGCACCCCCTCTAGTATCTCCATCTAGTTTAGTTAGTATAACTCCATCAAAATCTAAAACTTCGTTAAATGCCTTTGCTGTATTTACTGCATCTTGACCAGTCATAGCATCAACTACAAATAATATTTCTTGAGGATTAATCGCTTTTTTAATGTTTGATATCTCATTCATCATCAGCTCATCAATCGCTAGTCTACCTGCAGTATCAATTATGACAAGATTAAAGCCGTTTGATTTCGCATGTGCTATAGCTGCTTTAGAAATAGAAACTGGATCTTTGTTTTCCGGATCACTATATACCTCAATGCCTAATTGATTTCCCAAAACATTTAACTGCTCAATTGCAGCTGGTCTATATACATCACAGGCCACTAATAATGGCTTTTTATTTTTCTTTGATTTTAAATAATTAGCAAGTTTACCAGAGAATGTAGTTTTACCTGAACCTTGTAAACCAGACATTAAAATTATTGACGGAGAACCGTTGATATTAAGCTCAGAGGCATCTCCACCCATAAGCTCTGTTAGCTCATCCTTAACAATCTTTACCATTAACTGACCAGGCTTTAGGTCAGTTAACACATTTTGCCCAATTGCTTTTTCTTTTACTTTTACAGTGAATGTTTTAGCAATTTTAAAGTTGACATCTGCATCCAATAAAGCCCTTCTAACTTCCTTTAATGTTTCTGCAACATTAATTTCTGTTATTCTACCATGGCCTTTTAAAACTTGAAGAGCCTTATCTAATTTTTCGCTTAGATTATTGAACATATTAAAGAATTATTTAGAAATTCAAATTTAAGAATTTAACCCATTAATTAGCTTAAATCATTGGATTTATTCTTAAACAAATTAAACATAACAAGTACATGAGGAAAAGTAATTGCTGATAAAAAAGAAAAGAATAATGAAATAAATAGTTTGTCATC
>JADHRR010000002.1:0-90935 GCA_016777305.1 Flavobacteriaceae bacterium | reverse complement strand
CAATCTCAAATACCAAATGGATACTATGATACTGCTACAGGAAATGATTATGAACTTAAATCACAATTATTTGAAATAATTAATAATCAAATAGATCAAGGGTATAATGCATTAGACGATTTTTATATTACAAATGACATTGATATTTATTATGAAAATGACAATACTATTTTGGATATATACTCTGAAAATCCATCAGGTACAGATCCATATAACTTTAGTATAGATAATAGTTGCGGAAATTATTCAGTCGAAGGTGACTGCTACAATAAAGAACATATAATTCCTCAATCAGTTTTTGGAAGTAATTATCCTATGAGAAGTGATGCGCACCAAGTAATACCAACCGATGGTAGAGTAAATGGATTTAGAAGTGCTTACCCGTTCGGTGTAGTTGGACAAAACTTAGTTAGTCAAAGTGGAATATCAAATCCAACACAAAATGGTTCTAAACTAGGTAACAATTTAAATGAAGGGTACTCAATGGGATATTCTAATATTGTTTTTGAACCAATTGATGAATTTAAAGGGGATATAGCACGAATTTATTTTTATTTCATAACTCGATATGAAAATTTAATTTCTTCTTGGTCTTCTTACGATATGTTCGATGGTAGTTCAGATAAAGTTTTACAAGACACATTCTTAAATATTTTAATCAATTGGCATTTAAATGATCCTGTTTCTCAAAAGGAAATTGACAGAAATAATCAAATATATTTATTTCAAGGAAATCGAAATCCATTTGTAGATCATCCAGAATATGTAGAAGAAATTTGGAGCTCTACAAATGATACTGAAAATCCTTCTACACCAACAAATATTCAAATTTTTGACATAACAGATAATTCATTTCAGCTAAGTTGGGATAGTTCTTCTGATAATGTTTCTGTAGATTCCTACAATATTTATATTGACAATACTCTTTATGCAAATACAGAAAACACTAGTTATTTGATTTCTGGACTTTCTGCCAACACATATTATTGCATAAATATAACAGCAATAGATCAATCAGGGAATTCATCTTCTTATAGTCAAGAAGATTGTGCCTCGACATTGAATCAAAGCACCACAACAAATGAATTATTTATTTCTGAATATGTTGAAGGATCATCTAACAACAAAGCAATTGAAATTGCAAATTTTACTGGAGAAACTGTAAATCTAAATAGTTACTCATTAGCAAGAAATATAAATAGTGGTACAAATTGGGGAGAAATGCTACAATTAGAAGGACAGATAACAAATGGAGATGTTCACGTAATTTCTAGAGGAAATGCAGATCAACAAATATTAAACAATTCAGATCAATTATCTAGCTCTGATGCAATATCATTTAATGGAGATGATCCAGTTGGATTATTTAAGGATAATAATTTAATAGATATTTTTGGAGATTTTAATGGTGAAAATAATTATGCAAATAGTACGTATGTTAGAAATGAATCAATAATAAATCCAAATGTTAATTTTGATATTGAAGAGTGGAGTTTTTTTCCAAATAACTCATTTGAATTTATTGGTTTTCACAATCAAAATTTATCAGTTGACGAAAACATATTTACAGATTTAAAAATATACCCTATTCCTGCTATTGATAATTTTATAAATATTAAATCAAATTTAGACTACCATTATGAGGTTTTTAATATTAATGGAGTAAGGCTTTTAAATGAGTATAATGATGCAAATAGTGAAAAGACTATTAGATTAAATTCAGGAACATATTTTTTAAAAATTTCCAGAAAAGGTTCATATTTTACAAAGAAAATAATAATTCTATAAAGTTGTTTAAAACATAGTGGATAACTAATAAATTATCGTGTTAGTTTTTATAAAATATTAGGTTAAAAACAATTAAATTTATTGACTAAATATTTATCTAAATTATGATTATTTTCTTTGGTGATAATACTAGAACTAAAATTTTTGCAGTACAATCAAATAAAACTTTAACAAAAGAAGAAGTTGACAAATTAACTTGGGTTTTTGGTGAAAAGCCATTAATCAATAGTACAGAAATAAATTACACTTTCCTAGGTCCTAGAGCTGCCATGATAACTCCATGGAGCACAAATGCTGTAGAAATATGTCAAAACATGGGTGTAAACTCATTAGTCAGAATTGAAGAATTCAATAAGGTAGATTTTGGTTATTCTGATTTTGACTATATGGTTTATGAGAAATTTGATAAATTACATCAAAATATATTTAATGTAGAGATTGAGCCTGAGAAAATCCTGACTATTGAAAATATTGAAAATTATAATTTACAAGAAGGTCTGTCCTTAAATTCTGAAGAAATAATTTATCTTAATAATATTTCTAGAAAAATTGGAAGAAAACTTACAGATTCAGAAGTTTTTGGATTTTCACAAGTAAACTCTGAACATTGTAGACATAAGATATTTAACGGAAAATTTATTATAGATGGTCAGGAAAAAAAATCTTCGTTATTTAAACTAATTAAAGAAACATCAAAAAAAAATCCAAACTCGATCGTATCAGCATACAAAGATAATGTAGCTTTTATCAAGGGTCCAACTATTAATCAATTTTCACCTGTAAGATCTGATATTGCAGATTATTACAAAATAAAAGAAGTAAGCTCCGTAATTTCAATAAAAGCAGAGACCCACAATTTCCCAACCACTGTTGAACCTTTTAACGGAGCTGCTACAGGATCAGGTGGAGAAATTAGAGATCGGCTTGCTGGCGGAAAAGGGTCACTACCACTTGCTGGAACAGCGGTTTACATGACACCATACCCAAGAAATTCAAATGAAAAATTATGGGAAGAAAAAATTCAAGCTCGAAAATGGCTTTATCAATCTCCAATTGATATTCTTATCAAAGCGTCTAATGGTGCTTCAGATTTTGGTAATAAATTTGGCCAACCTCTAATTACTGGCTCAGTACTTACATTTGAACATGAAGAGTTTGACAAAATTATTGGTTTTGATAAAGTCATAATGCAAGCTGGAGGAATTGGATATGGTTTGACTAATCAAGCAATCAAAGATACTCCTGCTAAAGGAGATAAAATCATCGTATTAGGAGGAGATAATTATAGAATAGGGATGGGTGGTGCTGCTGTTTCCTCCGCTGATACAGGTGCATTTTCCAAAGGAATAGAATTAAATGCTGTGCAAAGATCAAATCCTGAAATGCAAAAAAGAGTTGCAAATGCAATTAGAGGAATGGTAGAAAGTAATAATAATTCTATCGTTTCAATTCATGATCATGGTGCAGGAGGACATCTTAATTGTCTTTCAGAATTAGTAGAAGAAGTAGGAGGAGAAATAAATTTAGATATGCTACCAGTTGGAGACCCAACCTTATCAGACAAAGAGATTATTGGTAATGAATCTCAAGAAAGAATGGGGCTAATTATAGACTCAAATGACTTAAATCTATTAAATAAAATTGCAGAAAGAGAAAGAGCACCAATATACGATGTAGGTACAATAACAGATGATAAAAGGTTTACAATTAAATCAAAATCAAAAGGAAATACTCCATTAGATTTATCTTTAGATAACTTTTTTGGTAGCTCACCTCTGACTGTAATGAATGATAATAAAAAAATAATCAATTACAGTTCGATATTTTATGATAATAAAAAAATAAAGTTTTACCTAAAAAATATTTTTAAACTGGAAGCAGTTGGTTGTAAAGATTGGCTAACTAATAAGGTAGATCGATGTGTTGGAGGTAAAGTCGCTAAACAACAATGTGTAGGACCTTTACAATTACCTCTTAACAACTGTGGTGTGATGGCTCTAGATTTTAATAGTTTAAAAGGGGTAGCAACTTCGATTGGCCACTCACCTATTTCTGGATTAATCGATCCTGTTGCTGGGAGTAGAAATAGCATTACAGAAGCTTTAAGTAATATAATTTGGGCTCCTTTAAGGAAAGGTCTTAAAGGTGTGTCATTATCTGCAAATTGGATGTGGCCATGTAATAATGAAGGAGAAGATAGTAGACTTTATGATGCCGTAGAATCAATATCGAAATTTGCAATAGAACTAGGAATTAATGTGCCTACTGGAAAAGATTCTTTATCCATGAAGCAAAAATATCCAACAAAAGAAGTTCTAGCGCCTGGCACAGTTATAATATCTGCTGCTGCTGAATGCAACAATATATCTAAAGTTATTGAACCATTATTCAAGATTGATCAAGGAAGTATATATTATATTAATTTATCTCAAGATAAATTTAAGCTTGGAGGTAGCTCCTTTGCTCAGACATTAAACAAAGTGGGAAATGAAACACCTTCTGTTATTAGTGCTGAATTTATTGTAAAGGTTTTTAATACAGTTCAAAATTTAATAGCTAAAGATTTAATTGTAGCGGGACACGACATTTCTGCTGGAGGATTAATAACTACATTATGTGAAATGTGTTTTTCTGATAATAACGTTGGTGCTGATTTAGTTTTAGATAGTTTAAATGAAGAGGATTCAATAAAATTATTATTTTCAGAAAATGCAGGTCTTGTAATTCAATCAAAAGATGATTCTATAGAAGATTATTTCAAAAAAGATAATATTGAGTTTTTTAAAATTGGAAAAACTTCAAAGTCAGATAATTTAAATATTAAAAATTTTAATGAAAATATAGACCTAAAAATCAGTGAGTTTAGAGATGAATGGTTCAGTACATCTGTTTTACTTGATAAAAAACAAACATCTAACAACTTGGCAATTGAAAGGTTTAATAATTTTAAAAACCAACCTCTAAAGTTTGTTTTCCCAAGTAAATTTAATGGAATTCTTCCTGTAATTGACTCTTCAATTAACAGGCCAAAAGCAGCAATAATTAGAGAAAAAGGTAGTAACAGTGAAAGAGAAATGGCTAACGCTATGTACTTAGCAGGTTTTGATGTCAAAGATATACACATGACAGATCTAATTTCTGGAAGAGAAAACTTAGAAGATATTAGATTTATAGGTACTGTAGGAGGTTTTTCTAATTCAGATGTTCTTGGATCTGCCAAAGGATGGGCAGGAGCTTTTAAGTATAATGAAAAAGCTAAATCTTCGTTAAAAAATTTCATGAAAAGAAAAGACACTCTCTCGATTGGTATTTGTAATGGTTGTCAATTATTTATGGAATTAGATTTAATTAATCCTGAGCATGAAAATCATGGCAAAATGACATTTAATGATTCTAAGAAACATGAGAGTGCTTTTACCTCTGTAAAAATTCAAAAAAACAATTCTATAATGCTATCTTCAATGGAAGGCTCAAATTTAGGGGTATGGATTAGTCATGGAGAAGGTAAATTTAAATTACCTCTTAAGGAAGAAAACTATAATATTGTAGCTAAATATAGTTATAACAACTACCCTTCTAATCCAAACGGATCTGACTATAATACAGCTATGTTGTGTGATATTTCTGGGAGACATTTAGTAACAATGCCTCATATAGAAAGATCAATATTTAAATGGAACTGGGCTTACTATGTTGAAAACAGAAACGACGAAGTATCTCCTTGGATTGAAGCTTTTACAAATGCCAAAAATTGGATAATCAATAATTGATTTTTTGAATAAATATCTTTTAACAGTTTATTAGTACTAATAAATTAAATAATATTCGATTTTTGCATTAAATAATTAACTCAATGAAAAAAAGTTTATTTCTTTTAGCATTTATATTCAATTTTAATATATACTCTTCAAATATTGAATTATATCATCGAGTAAAAATACAATATGAAAATATTTTAGACCTAGATAAATTAAGTAATTCTGGTATATGCATAGATCATGGGATTCATAAAAAAAATGAATATTTTGAAACTGATTTATCTCAAACTGAAATAAATATTTTAGAAGATTTAGATTTAAATTATTCAATTGAAATTAACGATGTTTCACAGTACTATAGAGATATAAATAATCCAAATCATAAGGATTACATTTCTGGAAATGAGCTAAAAAATTCTAGTTGTGAAAATGAAGGGATAGAAAACTACGAAACTCCAATTAATTATGTAATTAAAGATGGAAGTGATTTTGGTGGTTTTTATACTTATTCAGAAATGTTAGAACAATTAGATTTAATGCATCAATTATACCCAAATTTAATTTCATCTAGAAATGATGTTCGAGATAATAACTTAACAAATAATCCACATCCTCATCAAACTTATGAAGGAAGATATCTTCAGTATGTTAAAATTTCGGATAATCCAGATGCTAATGAAGACGAACCCCAAATTTTATACACGGCTATCCATCATGCTCGTGAACCAGCTTCTTTGCAACAACTAATTTTTTATATGTGGTACTTATTAGAAAATTATGAGGATAATCAAGAAATTAGAGACATAGTAAATAATACTGAATTATACTTTATTCCATGCGTAAATCCTGACGGGTATATTTTCAATGAAACTATAGAACCTCAAGGAGGTGGAATGTGGAGAAAAAACAGGTTCAATGAACACGGAGTTGATAATAACAGAAATTACTCATATATTGATCCAAATGGAAATGAAGTGTGGAATACAGCTGGAACTTCAAATGATATCTATTATGATACCTATGCTGGAACAGGACCCTTCTCAGAATCAGAAAATAAGGCAATGAAATATTTTGTAGAACAAAATAATTTCAAATTAGCCTTAAATAACCATAGTTATAGCAACCTTCTTCTCTACCCTTTTGGTTATGATTACAATCAATTTACTGAAGATAATGAAAACTTCGAAAACATTTCTGAATTTTTAGTATTGGATAATGGTTACCAAAATATTCTAAGTTCAGATTTATATCCTGCAGCTGGAGATAGTGATGATTTTATGTATGGAATGCTTACAACAGAAAGTGGTGGTACTAGAGATAAAGTTTTTGCAATGACCCCAGAAATTGGATCCTCTTTTTGGCCTGCAGCCTCTACTATTGAAAGTCTATGCAAAGAAATGATGTTCATGAATTTAAATGCTGCCAGAATAGTTGGTAATTATGCCGTAATAAATGATTTAACCGATAACTCTGTTGATGGAGATAGTTTTGAAGCAGAATTCAATATTCAAAAATTAGGATTAGGTGAAAATGGTGACTTTGATGTTACATTTTTACCTGTATCAAATAATATATCAACCGAAGTTCAGACTTTGAATTTTGATCAGATGGAATTAGGAGAATCTATAAATAGTTTTGTTCAAGTAAATTTAACTTCATCTATTCAATCTGGAGATGATATAATTTATAAATTAATTTTAAATAATGGAGTTTTTGATAAGGAATATTTGATCTCAAAAACTTATGGCTCTAATTTAATTATTTTTAATGGCTCTGATGGAACATTTGGGAATAATTGGTATTCAGATTCATGGGAAGAAACTAATGAAGATTATTATAGTCCATCAAGTTCTATTACAGATTCTGCTAATATAAATTATAGTAATAATGAAAATTCTACCATAACAATTTCAAATGAAATAGATTTAAACGACTATTCATTTGCTGAAGTTAGTTTTAAAGCTAAATGGGAAATTCAAAACAATTTTGATTATGTTCAATTTGAAGTATCCACTAACAATGGAGAAAGCTGGACTCCCCAATGTGGTATATTAACACAAATTGGTGGTAATAGCTTTCAAAATGCAAATAACGAACCTCTTTACACCGGAAATCAATATTCATGGGTTGAAGAAAAGATTTCTCTTTCAGATTATTTAGGAGAAACTATTTTAGTAAGATTTAAAATCGTCACAAATAGTTTTGGAAGAAGAGATGGATTTTATTTTGACGACTTTGAAATAAGCGGTCTTTCAAATCAACTTAATATCGAAAATAATATTAAAGACAATACGTTCATATATCCAAACCCTGTAAATAATATTTTAAATATTAATACGACTCTTAATAATTACACTGTAGAAATTTATACTATTGCAGGGCAATTATTATCAGTAAATAAAAATATTAGAACTTTTGATTTTGGCAACTTTAATTCAGGTATATATATAATTAAATTAATAACTGATCAAAAATACAGAATCTTCAAAGTGTTAAAATAGTTCATTAGAAACATTTATTTTCCTATACATTTACTATGCATGCATAATATTTATAATTTACTATGCATGCATAGTAGATTTTACTTATATTTGATTTACTATCAATTAATTTAATATATGAAAGATAAAACAATAGATTATGTTTTAAGGACTACATGGTTGGCGGTAAAAAAAATGTATAATGAAGAAGCGACTAATTATAATTCTACAATGGCTACAGGCTTTACTCTGTTAAGTATTGATCCTGAAAAAGGCACTCCATCTACATCTCTTGGTCCTAAAATGGGAATTGGAGTGAATAGTTTATCTAGAATTTTATCTTCCATGGAGCTTGAAGGGTTGATTAAAAGAAAACCAAATCCTAATGACGGAAGGGGTGTTTTAGTCCATTTAACAAAATTTGGAGTAACTAGCAGAGAAAAGGCAAGGGAACGTGTTCTGATGTTTAATGATTCAATTCACAGTAATATTAGTAAAGAAAAAATCAATTCATTTTTTGAAGTTTCTGAACTAATAAATAATTTAATAGGTAATAAATTAATATTTACAGAAAATAAAGAAAATGCAAAATAGAAAAATAAATAAAATTGCAATAATAGGGTCTGGTATTATGGGTAGTGGTATCGCTTGTCATTTTGCAAATATAGGAGTAGAAGTTCTTTTATTGGATATTATTCCGTTTGAACTTAATGATTTAGAAAAAACAAAAAATCTAACATTAGATAGTAAAGTTGTTCGAAACAGATTAGTTAATGATGCATTAAAAACATCATTGAAATCAAAACCTTCACCTATATATAATAAAAAATTTGCTAATAGGATTACAACAGGCAACTTGGAAGACGATCTACATTTGATTAAAGATGCTGACTGGATAATGGAGGTTGTTGTAGAACGATTAGATATTAAAAAAACAGTTTTTGAAAAAATAGAAAAATATAGAACTCCTGGGACATTAATTACCTCAAATACATCTGGAATTCCTATCAAATTTATGAACGAGGGAAGAAGTGATGATTTTCAAAAAAACTTTGCGGTAACTCACTTTTTTAACCCTCCCAGATATTTAAAATTATTTGAAGTAATTCCTGGACCAAAATGCGATAAATCAGTAATCGATTTTTTAATGATTTATGGTGAAAAATTCTTAGGAAAGACTTCTGTACTTGCTAAAGATACTCCTGCTTTTATTGGAAATAGAATTGGGATTTTTAGTATTATGAATTTATTTAATGTTGTTAAAGAGATGAATTTATCTATTGAACAGGTAGATAAATTAACTGGTCCAGTAATAGGAAGACCAAAGTCTGCTACATTTAGAACAATTGATGTCGTTGGTTTAGACACCTTAGTTCACACTGCTAATGGAGTTAAAGATAATTGCCCTAACGATGAAATGAGGCATGAGTTTGAAATTCCTGAATTTGTAAATCAAATGATGGAAAATAAGTGGCTTGGAAGCAAGACTAAACAAGGTTTTTACAAGAAAGAAATAAATTCAAATAGAAAAAAAGAAATCTTGTGTTTAGACTTAAACACTCTAAAATACAGATCAAAAAATCAAGTTAATTTTAAAACATTAGAATTAACAAAATCTGTTGCGAATGTAGGTGATCGTTTTGAAATATTAATTAATGGTGAAGACTTAGCCGGAAAGTTCTACAGAAAATGTTTTTCGGCGTTATTTGCTTATGTTCAAAATAGAATACCAGAAATTTCTGATGAAATTTACAGAATTGATGATGGTCTTAGAGCTGGCTTTGGATGGGAACATGGACCATTTGAAATTTGGAATGAAATTGGTGTAGCTGCTGGAGTTAAACTAATGAAATCTGAAGGTAAAAAACCAGCTAAATGGGTTGAAGAAATGTTATTAGAAGGACAAGAATCGTTTTACACAATCAAAGACGGAGCTACTTATTACTATGATATTCCTTCAAAAACTCAACTAAAAAAACCAGGTCAAGAATCCTTTATAATTTTAGATAATATCAGAGAATCTTCTGAAGTATTCAAAAACTCTGGGGTTTCTTTACAAGATATTGGAGATGGGATATTAAATCTTGAATTTAGATCTAAAATGAATACAATTGGGGAAGATGTCTTATTGGGCTTAAATAAAGCAATTGATATTGCCGAAAAAGATTTTCAAGGTCTAATTATTGGAAATCAAGCTCCTAATTTCTCTGTTGGTGCTAATATTGGAATGATACTTTTAATGGCTGCAGAACAAGAATATGAAGAATTAAATAAGGCCATAAAGTTTTTTCAGGACTCGATGATGCGAATGCGATACTCTTCAATTCCAACTATTTCTGCTCCTCACGGGATGGCTTTAGGAGGTGGTTGTGAAATTTCTTTACATGCAGATAAAATAGTTGCAGCAGCTGAAACCTATATGGGCTTAGTTGAATTTGGAGTTGGTGTAATTCCTGGAGGGGGTGGCTCAAAAGAAATGGCCTTAAGAGCATCTGATGCATTTCAAAAAGGCGATGTTGAACTTAATATCTTACAAGAAAATTTCTTAACAATAGGTATGGCAAAAGTTTCTACTTCTGCATATGAAGCATTTGATTTGGGTTTACTTCAAAAAGGAAAAGATGTAGTTGTTGTAAATAAAGAAAGACAAATTGCAATAGCTAAATCCCACGCAAAATTAATGGCTGAGACTGGATATACGCAACCTATTAAACGTAATGATGTAAGAGTCTTAGGAAAACAAGCTTTAGGAATGTTTTTGGTTGGAACAGATTCAATGGAACATTCTAGATATATTTCTGCTCACGACAAAAAAATAGCCAATAAACTAGCTTATGTAATGGCTGGAGGAGATTTATCTGAACCTACACTAGTGAGTGAACAATACTTATTAGATATTGAAAGAGAAGCGTTCTTATCTCTTTGTTCAGAAAGAAAAACTATTGAACGAATTGAGCACATGTTAAAAACTGGTAAACCATTAAGAAATTAAAATATTATGAAAACAGCATATATAGTAAAAGCATATAGAACCGCAGTTGGAAAAGCACCAAGAGGTGTATTTCGATTTAAGCGTGCAGACGAATTAGGAGCCGAAACAATTCAACACATGATGAAAGAATTACCAAATCTAGATGTAAAGCGAATTGATGACGTAATTGTTGGAAATGCAATGCCTGAAGGAGCTCAAGGATTGAATATGGGACGTTTTATTTCATTAATTGGTTTAAATTCTGTTGATGTTCCTGGTGTGACTGTAAATCGCTTTTGCTCTTCGGGAATCGAGACCATCGGTATGGCAACAGCAAAAATTCAAGCGGGAATGGCAGATTGTATTATTGCAGGGGGAGCAGAAAGTATGAGTTCAGTACCAATGACTGGATTTAAACCTGAACTAAACTATAACACAATTAATGCAGGACACGCTGATTATTATTGGGGAATGGGAAATACAGCAGAGGCTGTTGCTAATCAATTTAATATTTCAAGGGAGGATCAAGATGAATTTGCATATCAATCTCATGTAAAAGCTTTAAGAGCACTTTCAGAAAATCGTTTCCAAGATCAAATTGCTCCAATCAAAGTTAAAGAAACCTATTTGGATTCAAATGGAAAAAAAGTTGACAGAAACTATTTGGTTACTAAAGATGAAGGGCCAAGAAAAGGAACTAGCATTTCTGCACTTAGTAAATTAAGAGCAGTATTTGCAAACAACGGCAGTGTGACTGCAGGCAATTCGTCACAAATGAGCGATGGAGCAGCTTTTGTGATGGTGATGAGTGAAGAAATGGTTAAAAAATTAAATATTGAACCAATAGCAAGAATGGTTAATTATGCTGCTGCAGGTGTAGAACCAAAAATCATGGGTATTGGTCCAGTAGCAGCAGTACCTAAAGTATTAAAACAATCAGGATTAAATCAAAATGATGTCGAATTAATAGAATTAAATGAAGCTTTTGCATCACAATCTTTAGCTGTAATGCGTGAGTTGAAATTAAACCAAGAAATAGTAAATGTAAACGGAGGTGCTATCGCATTAGGTCACCCTTTGGGTTGTACGGGTGCTAAGTTGTCTGTTCAACTTTTTGATGAAATGAGAAGAAGAAATATGAAAGGTAAATTTGGTATGGTGACAATGTGTGTTGGAACTGGTCAAGGAGCAGCAGGAATATTTGAATTTTTAAATTAATTATTATGATAAATAAAGAAAACTTAATTAGCGGATCAGAATTCATTACTCATCAAACAAATTACTCAAACATCTTTACACCTGAAGATTTCACAGAGGAACATATTATGATGAGAGATTCTGTAAAAGAATTCAATGATCGTGAAGTTATTCCATATAGATCAAGATTTGAAAAAAAGGATTATAAGTTAACCGAAGACATAATGAGAAAAGCTGGAGAGATGGGGTTTCTTAGTATTTCAGTTCCAGAAAAATATGGTGGTTTAGGTATGGGTTTTGTTTCAACAATGTTAGTTTGTGAGTATATTTCTAGTGGTAGTGGCTCTTTTAGCACAGCTTTTGGTGCTCATACAGGAATAGGAACAATGCCAATAACATTGTATGGAACTGAAAAGCAAAAGTTAGAATATGTACCAAAGTTAGCATCTGGTGAATGGTTTGGTGCGTATTGCTTAACTGAACCAGGCGCTGGAAGTGACGCTAATTCTGGAAAAACTACTGCTACCTTATCAGATGATGGAGAAAGTTATAAAATTAATGGACAAAAAATGTGGATCTCTAATGCAGGATTCTGCAGTCTATTTATTGTTTTTGCAAGAATTGAAAATGATAAAAACATAACAGCTTTTATAGTTGAAAACAATTCAGAAAATGGAATTACACTGGGAGAAGAAGAGCATAAATTAGGAATAAGAGCATCTTCAACAAGACAGGTCTTTTTTAATGATACAATTGTTTCAAAAGAAAATATGTTAGCAAACAGAGGTGAAGGATTTAAAATTGCAATGAACTCCTTAAATGTAGGAAGAATTAAACTAGGTGCTGCAGGAATAGATTCTCAAAGAAGGTTATCTACAACATCTATTGAATACGCCAACGAAAGAAAACAATTTAATACAAGCATTTCTAATTTTGGAGCTATTAAATATAAAATAGCTGAAATGATTACCAACACCTATGTTGGGGAATCTGCATGCTATAGGGCAGCAAAAGATATTGAGGACAATATTAACAGATTAGTTAATCAAGGAATGACTCATCAAGAGGCTGAGTTAAAAGGAGTTGAAGATTTTGCTGTGGAATGTTCAATATTAAAAGTTGCTGTTTCTGAAGATGTTCAAAATGCTGCTGATGAAGGCTTGCAAATTTATGGTGGAATGGGTTTCTCTGAGGAAGCACCAATGGAGTCTTATTGGAGGGATGCAAGGATTGCGAGAATTTATGAAGGAACAAATGAAATTAACAGAATGGTTTCAGTAGGGCATTTACTAAAAAAAGCGTTCAAAAAAGAAATTAACCTCAAAAAAGCTATTACAGATTCAACAATTAATTCAAAGTTTTCGTTTTTGAAAAATAAAAAACAAAATGGAATCTTTAAAATTGAGAAAGAAACAGTAAATAATTATAAAGATATTTTTCTTACCCTAATTGGTCACTGTTTGCAAGACAAAATTGATCTTGAACAGAATCAACAACTTTTACTGGGTTTATCCAATATTTTAATTGAAATTTATATGTCAGAATCAGCAGTTTTGAGAACAGAAAAAAATACAATTAATAACGAAAATAATTTTAAGATTAAGGCTGACTTAACAAGTATTTATTTATCAAATGCTAATGATGTAGTAAATAAAAATGCAAAAGAGGTGATAAATTTAATTTCTACAGGATCAAAGAGAAGAAAACTTCATAATTATTTATATAGAAAAACAAGACCTTACTCAGATATTAACATAATCAAACTACGTAATAGAGTTTCAGAAAAATTTACAAATGAAGGGAAATATTTTATTTAAGTTATTACTAAATTTAATTGTTTTATTTAATTGCACTAAATTCATTGCGCAGTCGGATTCAGAAATATTTCTTTTAGATATTAAATTCAAACAAGATAAAATTGAAATTTCTAATGTAAAAAAAATATCAAATAATAAAGGGTACAATAATCAACCAATATTTGTGTCAAATGATAAAATTTTATTCACCTCTGAAAGAAATCTTCAAAATGATATAGTTCAATATGACAGTTCAGAAAATAGTTTAAAGTATTTAACCAATACACTAACAAGTGAGTACTCCCCTATTAGATATAAAAAAAATAAGGTTACTGCGGTTAGTTTAGATGAAAAAGGGGAGCAATATTTACGTATCTATAATATAAAAGATAACACATTCAAAATTCCTTTTACAGATAAAATAGTTGGATATTATAATTATTCTAAGAAAATAAGAAACCTAATTATATCATCTGTTTTAGAAAACAATCAACTAGTCTTATATACTTCAAATCTAAAAACTAAAGAACATACATACATTGATAATAATACAGGAAGGTCTATTCATAACATTCCTAAAAATAAATTTGGAGAGGAAAAAATTAGTTATATTTCAAAAAAAGACTCTATATGGAATATTAACTATGTAGATTTAAGTAGTTATAATACTAAAACCATAACCACAACTTTGAATAATAACGAAGATATTTGCTGGTTTAAAGACGGTTCTATTTTGACTTCTTACAAGAATAATCTATACATCTTCAACAGTAAACTTTCAAAAGACTGGAAATTATTGTGCTCTCTTGAAGAATACGGAATTACTAACATATCTCGGATAGCCATAAATCCTGATAATGATAAATTAGCATTAGTTAATTCTAAATAATATATTTATAAAAATATTTTTTTTAATCTAATTTATCATAATGAAAAGAAGGATCTATACACTATTTACATTTGTTTTAACAATTTCAATATCAGCTTTATCACAAGATTTCACAATGGATCTTTTAAAAGATTTAAGTCCAAGAAATATTGGTCCAGCAGGAATGTCTGGGAGAGTTACATCAATAGATGTAGTTCTAAACAATACCGATATCATCTATGCTGGTACAGCATCTGGAGGTTTATGGAAATCTGAATCAGGAGGGATCAAGTGGTCACCAATCTTTGATAACGAATTAACAGCTTCAATTGGAGCAGTAAAGATTCAACAATCTAACCCTAGTGTTATTTGGGTTGGAACAGGAGAAGGAAATCCTAGAAATAGTTTAAATGGTGGGTTTGGTATTTATAAATCCATTGACGGGGGAAAAACTTGGATGGAAAAAGGATTAAAAGAAACCAGGCATATTCACAGAATTGTTATTGACCCTACCAATCCAGATGTAATATATGTTGGTGCAATTGGATCTCCGTGGGGAGAACATAAAGAAAGAGGTGTCTACAAATCTGTTGATGGAGGAAATAATTGGAAAAAAATACTATTTACAAATAATAAATCTGGGGCAGCTGACCTTGTAATGGATCCTGAAAATCCAAATAAACTTATTGCAGCAATGTGGGAACACAAAAGAGAACCATGGTATTTTAATTCAGGTGGAAAAGGTTCTGGATTACACATTACTCATGATGGTGGAGAAACCTGGAAGAAACTTTCCAGCAAAGAAGGATTACCAGAGGGTGATTTGGGTAGAATAGGCATTGCTATAGCTCCAAGTAGTCCTAATATCGTTTATGCAATTATAGAATCTAAAAAAAATGCCCTTTACAAAAGTGAAGATGGTGGAGATAATTGGAAAAAAATAAATGATAAAAATGATATTGGTGGAAGACCATTTTATTACTCTGAAATTTATGTAGATCCTCAAAACGAAAATAGAGTATACTCAATTTTTACTTACGTAAATGTTAGTGAAGATGGTGGTAAAAACTTCAAACAATTAATGCCCGCATATGGAGTTTCAAATGGAGTACATCCTGATCATCATGCTTGGTGGATACATCCTGAAAATGGAAAGTTTATGATAGATGGTAATGACGGTGGCTTAAATATCACAAAAGATGGTGGTAAATCATGGAGATTTATTGAGAATCTACCAGTAGCTCAGTTTTATCATATAAATGTTGACAATGAATATCCATATAATGTATATGGAGGTATGCAAGATAATGGATCGTGGCGAGGACCAGCTTATGTTTGGAGAGATCAGGGAATTAGAAATTCTTATTGGCAAGAGATATCTTTCGGAGACGGATTTGATGTAGTTCCTGACAAGGATGACTCCAGATACGGTTGGACTATGAGTCAACAAGGTTTTGTTAGCAGGTATGATTGGAAAACAGGTAATAATTATAATATTCAACCTACCCATCCGGATGGTATAACAGATTTGAGGTTTAATTGGAATTCAGCAATAAACATAGATCCATTTAATAATAGTACGATTTATTTTGGTAGTCAGTTTGTTCATAAATCTGATGATAAAGGTCTGACATGGGAAATAATTTCTGATGACCTGACAACTAACGATCCTAGTAAATTAAAACAATCTGAAAGTGGAGGATTAACTATGGATGCAACTGGAGCAGAAAACCACTGTACAATATTAGTTATTGAACCCTCAGAAGTAGAGAAAGATATGTTATGGGTTGGTACCGATGATGGAAGAGTTCATTACACTCTTGATGGTGGTAATAGCTGGACAGAGGTGAGTAAAAATATTAAAGGTTTACCAAAAGGAAGTTGGATTCCTCAAATTAAAGCTTCAAAAACAAATAAAGGTGAAGCTATTTTGGTGGCAAATGATTACAGAAGATTTAACTATGAACCTTATGTTTTCAGGACACTTGATTATGGAAAAAAATGGTCCAGAATTGTAGATGCTGATGATGTAGAAAGTTATGCCTTGTCAATTGTTCAAGATAAAGTATCACCAAATTTATTGTTTTTAGGTACAGATGATGGACTTTATGTTTCAATCAATAATGCAGATAGTTGGTTAAAGTGGACTAAAGACTTCCCAACTGTCCCTGTGAAAGATTTAGTAATTCAGGAAAGAGAAAACGACCTAGTTATTGGTACTTTTGGTAGATCTGCATGGGTAATAGATAACATAAATCCATTAAGAGAATTAGCTGATAATTATTCACTTTTAGAGAATAAGATTGAATTATTTGAGCCATCAACATCTATTCTGGCTTCTTATCAACAACCTACTGGAAGTAGGTTTGGTGGAGATGCTTTATACAATGGTGAAAACAAAAAATCTGGTGCATTAATATCTTATTACTTTAATTCAGAAAAAAGTAATGATACTATAGATAAAGAACTAAAAGACAGTTTATTTTTGAATATTTATGACGGAGAAAGACTAATTAGGACATTAAAGAAAAAAACACCTAAAGAAAGTGGATTTTATAAGTGGACTTGGAGAATGGATGAAAAAGGTAAAGAAAGACCATCTAGGAAAATAAGGAAAAACAAATTTGAATCTAGTGGAGTTTCTGTTAAACCAGGAAATTATAAGATTGAACTTACATTTAATGATGAAAAATCGTATTCAAGTATCAATGTTATTAATGATCCTAGAGTTGAGATTAATTCAAATTTAGATCAACAATATAATTCTTTAAAAGAAATTGATGACCTTTTACAAAAATCAGCTAATGTTGTAAGACAATTAGTAGAAAGTAAAAATACTGCAAATGATTTCAAAACTAGATTAAGTAAGCTTGATAAAGATAAATTTAAAGATGAAATAAATTTATCTTCAAAAATGGTTAAACAAACTGATAGTTTAGTGGCATTATTTTTGGGTAAAATTGACAAAAGACAAGGGATAACTCGTAACAAGGAGAGTAATGTTCAGGAGAAGATTTATAAAGCATATTACTACATTAGTTCAAGACCTAATGGAAATACAATAACAGAGTCAAATTTAATGAAGCATGCTAATAACTCATTAAACAAAGCTGTTAAACAAGTTAATGCATTTTTTACAGAGAAATGGAAAAGTTATAAAAAAGAGATGGATAAACTAGAGTATTCAGAATTTAAGGATGTAAAACAATTTTAATAAATATGAAAAATAAAAAACACTTAGACAAATTTATGATTCCATTTATAATTGGAATTATTGCTGTTATTTATAGTTGCTTATCTCCCGAAAAAAAAGATACTGCTACAAATTCATCTAAAGAGCTACAAAATATTACTTTAACAAAGGTTGTTGGTTCCCCAGAGTATGAAAATGCATCATTAAATGTAAAGGATATAGAAATAGGTGATAAAGAATCAAAATTCTCTTTTAACATAGAGAATTATGATCTTGGTGTACAAACTTCAAAGAACTTTGACTATCAACTAGCAAATTCTGCTAAGGGTCAACATATACATTTTATTGTAAATAACGGACCTTATTCTGCTCACTATACAGATAGTTTTTCAAAAGGTTTTGAGAAAGAGAGCAATGTAATACTTGCATTTTTGTCAAGGTCATATCATGAATCTGTAAAAAATAAAGATGCTTATATATTAACTCAGGTTGGAGAAAGTGATATTGACTTAGAAAACGAATTTTTATTTTACAGTAGACCAAAAGGAACTTATAAAGGTGCAGATACAGAAAATTTATTACTTGATTTCTATTTGGTTAACACAGAAATTTCAAAAAACGGAAATAAAGTAAGGGCTACAATTCAAGATACAGAGTTCATAATAGATGAGTGGGCTCCTTACTATATAGAAGGACTGCCAAAAGGAGAAATTAATATAAAGCTTGAGTTAATTGATTCTAGTGGTAATTTAATTAAAACTCCTTTTAATCCTTCGATAAGAAATGTAATTTTAGAATAAATTTATTTTAATTATAACAATCTAAATTATCACATAATTATTTTTTTTCATAAATATAAATAACATGCAAAAAATACTACTTACACTTTTAGTACTGTTAACTTTAAATTCTTTTTCTCAAGAAAATATTTCATATCAACAGCCTTCATCTGAAATATTAGAATTAGTTGAATTTGATAGACCACCATCAGTTATTTACGATAATAATAAAGATTATTTAATTTTTTTATACAGAAGTAACTATAAATCAATTGAAGAACTTTCTACTAAAGAATTGAGACTAGCAGGGCTTAGAATCAATCCTAAAACTAACATTGGTAGTAGGATTACATATTACAATAATATTAAGTTAAAAGGGTTTTCAGATTCTAAGGCTGATCCAAAAGAAATAGTAGGGATGCCAATAAACCCAAAAATATCTAATCTTAATTGGTCTCCTAATGAAAAGATGATTGCTTTTACTCATACAACTGATTTCGGAGTTGAACTTTGGGTGTTGAATTTAAAATCTAGATCAGCAAATAAAGTTTTTGATCTTAAATTAAACTCTAACATTGGAAATGTAATTAATTGGTTTTCAGACAGTAAAAATTTACTTGTTAAGGTAATTCCACAAGATAAAATGGATTTAATTGAGTCTAATAATGTAGTACCAACAGGCCCAACAATTTCATCAAATTTTGGTGAAAAAGCACAAAATAGAACATATCAAGATTTATTAAAAAACAAAACAGATGAATTAAATTTTGAGCAGCTTGCAACTTCTGAGTTATATAAAGTCTCAACAGATGGTTCTCATAAAAAATGGTTGAATAAAGGGATGTATACAAATATTTCTGTATCTCCAGATGGTAATTACGTTATGGTAAGTGAAATTAAAAAACCGTTTTCATACATAGTTACTTACAGAAGATTTCCTAACTCAGTTAATATATATTCGAAAAATTCTGAGCTTATTCAAAACCTAATTGATGTTCCTTTAATTGAAGAACTACCAAAAGGTTTTATGTCTGTAAGAACTGGTAAAAGAAATTTCAGCTGGAGATCAGACAAACCCTCAACTTTAACCTATGTCAAAGCTCTTGACTCAGGAGACCCCTCAAATGAAGTAGAATTTAGAGATGAAGTATTTGAAATAGAGAAGCCATATTATGGTGAAGGTATTAGCATATTAAAAACAATTAATAGATTTAGAGGGATTGATTGGGGAAATGATAATTTTGCAATTGCTTATGACTATTGGTGGAATACAAGAAATGAAAAAATATATGCATTTAATCCATCAAATAATAAATCAAAAATATCAATCCTAACTGATAGAAATTATCAAGATAATTACAGCGATCCTGGTTACTTTATAAAAGAAAAGAACTCGTTAAACAAAAATGTAATTAAATTAAAATCTGACAATGCCTTTCTTATAGGAGATGGATATACTAAAAATGGACAATTTCCATTTATTGATAAAATCAATATAAATAGCTTTGAAAAAAATAGAATATTTGAATCGGACTATATTGATAAATTTGAATCAATAATTGATTTTAGTCCAAGTAATAATGAATTATTTGTAAGAATTGAATCTGCTGTTGATTTTCCAAATTATTTTACAAAAAAAATTAATAATAAGAAACTTACTCAATACACATTTTTTAAAAACCCTTTTGATCCTATTAAAGATGCACATAAAGAAGTTATTAAATATAAAAGAAATGATGGTCTTGAGCTTTCTGGGGTATTATATTTACCAGTTGACTATGATAAAAAATCCAAAGAAAAGTTACCTATGATTTTATGGGCTTATCCAAGGGAGTTTAAAGATAAATCTAGTGCTGGACAAAGCACAAAAAATGAAAATAAATTTACGTATCCATATTATGGTTCAATGGTTTATTGGATTACTAAAGGTTACGTTGTTTTAGACGATGCTTCTTTTCCAATTGTTGGAGAAGATAATATTGAGCCAAATGACAGTTTTAGAATACAGTTAGTAGATAATGCAAAGGCTGCAATTGATGCTGTTGATAAGTTAGGCTATATAGATACTAACCGTGTAGCAGTTGGAGGACACAGTTATGGCGCTTTTATGGTTGCTAATCTTTTATCGCATAGTAATTTATTTTCTGCAGGAATCGCTAGAAGCGGAGCTTACAATAGAACCTTGACCCCTTTTGGTTTTCAAAGTGAAGAAAGAAGTTATTGGGAATCACCAGAAATTTATTATTCAATGTCACCATTTATGCACTCAGACAAGATGAAAACACCATTATTATTAATTCATGGTGAGGATGATAATAATTCAGGAACATACCCGATGCAAAGTGAAAGGTATTTTAACGCCTTAAAGGGGCTAGGCGCTACAGTAAGACTTGTTATGCTACCAAAGGAAAGTCATGGATACAGATCTAAGGAAAGTATTTTTCATGTATTGTGGGAACAAGATAAGTGGCTTGAAAAATATTTAAAGAATAAAAAAAAATAAAAATATGGGACTAACTAATAATGATATTTTTAAAAAACTCAGGGTGGCACACAAGCTAAGAGATAATGATATTATAAAGATATTTACATTGGTAGATTTTAAAGTTTCAAAAAGTGAACTTAATGCATTTTTTAGAAATGAGAATCACCCAAAATATATGGAATGTGGAGATCAAATGTTAAGAAACTTTCTAAATGCATTAATAATTCATCTTAGAGGTCCATTGCCTCCAAAAAAATAACTACCACTCTCTTTTTTTATTTAGCTCATTATTTTTTTTCAATTCTTCCTTTGAAATAACTTTTAAAAATGAAGGATGTTGTTCTATTGCATATTCAATTTTTGTAACAATATCTTCTGCTGTATCCTTTTCATAATCAATATCTAAAGGAGGTTTAATTTCCATTGATTGAAGGATATTTTTCTTTTTAATTCTCAGCCCTTTTTTATCAAATGATCTTCTAAAACCGTCAATTACAATGGGAATTACTATGGGTTTATATTGTTTAATAATAAATGCCGTTCCTTTTCTAATGGGTTTAAAAGGAGTTGTAGTTCCTTGTGGGAAAGTAATAACCCAACCATCATTTAAAGCTGTACCAATTTTAGAAACATCACTCATTTTAACTTGCCTTTTAACATCTTCGCCTTTACTTCTCCAAGTTCTTTCAATACTCACAGACCCAGCATATGCCATTATTTTTGGTAGTAAGCCAGATGTCATTGTTTCTTTTGCAGCAATAAAATACATATTAAGTTTAGGGTGCCATAGGTAGCCAACATTTTTAATAGAATCGACCCTTCCTTTTAAACTAGCATTAAATACATGAAACATAGAAACTACATCTGCAAAATATGTTTGGTGATTAGAAATAAATAAGACATTTTTATCAGGTAAATTTTTGATTATCTCAGAACCCTCAATTTTTAGTTCATTGAAACCTCTAAATCTGCGATGGGATAAAGTACCAAGAATACGAATTAACCATTTCTTTATAAATAAAATATGACCAAAAGGATTTCTCTTAAAAAGACCCACGTATAATTGATTAAAGCGCTAAGTTAATAAAAGTTAAATAACATCGTTAATTAAATCTCTTATTTCAGAGAGCATCATTGCTGTAGCTCCCCAAACATTATAGCCAGCTAATTTAAAGGTTGGTACTAACACATCATTTTGAGTGTTTAATTCATTTAATATAGTAGGAACTGGTATTAAAGTCTGAGTAATTTTGCAATTAAGTAAAGAATCTAAATCTATTGTAATAATTTCTTTAACCTCTTTATCGTCTTTCATAAAACAAGGTGGGTGATTTAATAAAACTAAAAAAGGGTATACATTAAAATTACTTGGAGGAATATAAATTTCCTTTAACTCTTTAATTAATTCATTTTTTTCTACAGCTACACCAATTTCTTCATAGGTTTCTCTAATTGCTGTATCAAATAGAGTTTTGTCATCCTCTTCTACTCTACCACCTGGAAAGCCAATTTGATTTGAATGAACTCCATTATAGGTATTTCTTAAAATTAATATTAATCTTACTAGATTATTCTCATCTGCGTACAATGCTGCTGTTACAGCGGCTTTCTTTGAGTTTAAGAGCTTATTACTATTAAGTTTTATAAATTCTTTTCTAAAACTTGGTGCTAGTTTAATTTGAGACGTTTTTGAATTTAAATTACTTAACTTTAACTTTGGTATTATACGTTTTAGATCTTTAAAATTCATTTTTAATAAGTAATGAGATTACTATATCTGTTTTTAATTGCTTCATTGTTGTCTTCCTGCACTATAGAAGATAAGAAAAATATAAATAAAACTAAAGTTACTAGTGTTAGTAAAGTAAAAAAAGAAGCTTCAAAAGATAAGTCAAAATTTGTTTTAACAGAAAAAAACGCTATGGATTTTTTCTTAGAATATGACAAAATTCATAAGGAAAATGTTATAGAATTAGACACTGATATGGGTAAGATTGAAATAACTCTTTTTAACGAAACTAAGTTTCATAGATCTAATTTCTTGTATTTATCTAAATTAAATTATTTCAAAAGCACACAATTTTATAGAGTGATTAATAATTTTATTATCCAAGGTGGAAATAGCGACAACAAAAAGATTTGGAGAAAAAGAAAGTCAATTGGAAAATATTTACTTCCTGTAGATAACAACCACGGATTTAAACATTCAAGAGGAATGGTAAGTATGCCTAGTAGTATCATAGAAAACCCTCACAAACTAGCCTCTCCTTACGAATTTTTTATAGTTCAAAGTAAATCAGGAGCGCACTTTTTAGATGGAGATTATACTATTTTTGGTAAAGTTACAAAAGGAATGGATGTAGTTGATAAAATTGCCGGAGTAGACACTGATGATTTAGATTGGCCAATAAGTAATATTTTTATCAATAATGTTAAGGTATTACGATGACTATCACTCAGTTAAAATATATAATTACGTTAGAAAAAACTAGAAATTTTACTAAGGCAGCTTATATATGTAATATTTCTCAACCTACTTTAAGTATGCAAATACAAAAGCTCGAAGAAGAATTAAAAGTTAAAATATTTGATAGAACAAAAAAACCAATTGAATTATCAGAGATGGGAAATAAGATAATTGTTCAAGCAAAAAATATAGTAAATGAATTTAAAAAAATGGATGATGTTTTAAATAACAAAAAAGAGGTCCTAAAAGGACAATATATCTTTAAAAACTTTAAAAGTTAAGACCTAACTTTCAAAGACCAAGTAAAACTAAATTCTGAAACTTTTACATTGTTTGAGTCTACCCCAACCGATTTAAGCTCAATAGTGGCATTATTATTGTCTTGATTAAATGAATTAAATAAATCTTGTAATTCTTTGCCTTGATTACATTCAAAAATTATTTTTCCGGTTGCCTTCTTGAAAAAAGATGATTTATTTTCAACTACGAGATATGAAACATTCAGTCCACTTTCTTTAATAACATTTTTTATTAAAGAACCTGTTGTTAGTTCAGCAGCCATACCTTGTGCTGCCCAGAAAATTGATTTAAACGGGTTTTTATTAAACCAGGAATGGTTTATTGAAACAATTGATTTTAAAGAATCTAAATACTTTAGTCTAACTCCACAAAAGAATGCTGATGGAAGTTGGAAAAATAAAAAAAAAGTATATTTTATTGAATTCATATAATTATAATGATGCTAAATATCTTTCTGCGTCCAAGGCAGCCATACAACCTGTTCCAGCAGCAGTAATAGCTTGTCTATAAACATGATCAGCAGCATCACCAGAAACAAAAACTCCAGGAATATTTGTTTTACTAGACCCAGGCTCATTTACTATATAACCCGTTTCATCCATATCTAAGTATGGCTTAAATATATCAGTATTAGGTTTATGACCAATAGCTACGAAGAAACCAGTAACTGGAATTGTAGTTTGCTTATCAGTCTTATTATTTTTAACCAAAACTGAGTCAACAACTTGGTCATTGCCAATAACTTCAACAGTTTCTGTATTAAATAGAATGTCAATATTTTCTGTATTTTTTACTCTTTCTTGCATAATCTTAGAAGCTCTAAACTCATCTCTTCTAACTAGCATTGTAACTTTATTGCACAACTTAGAAAGATAATGTGCCTCTTCACAAGCAGAATCACCTGCACCAACAATTATAACATCTTGATTTTTGTAGAAAAACCCATCACAAACTGCACAAGCAGAGACTCCGCCACCTAGTTTTAAATATTTTTGTTCAGATTCTAAACCTAAATATTTGGCTGAAGCTCCTGTTGATATTATGATAGTTTCACAGTCTAATTCTTCATTATCATTAACCCATACTTTTAATCCATCATTAAACTCAACTTTTGTGACCCATCCACTTCTGACATCTGTACCAAATCTCTCAGCTTGCTTTTGTAATTGAATCATCATTTCAGGGCCAGTAATTCCATCTGGATATCCAGGGAAATTTTCAACGTCATTTGTTGTCGTTAGTTGTCCGCCAGGCTGAATTCCTTGGTATAAAACTGGACTCATATTAGCTCTTGCAGCATAAATAGCAGCAGTATATCCGGCAGGTCCTGAACCAATAATTAGACACTTGATTTTTTGAGAGTTCGGTTTCATAATTGAAAAATTAAATATGAGTAATTTAATAATTTAGTCGGGGTGGCAGGATTCGAACCTGCGACCTCCGCGTCCCAAACGCGGCGCGATAACCGGGCTACGCTACACCCCGAATAATTATAGAAGCCAAATATATAATTTTCTTTTAATATCTCTCTGATTTTTTTGTAATTTAAAGCAAAAAATAAAGTGAAAAAATTACTGTCTAAAATATCAATATTCCTTCTTACAATTCAAGTATTCTCAAGTGAATTAAATCCTAAAGAAAATTACGAATTAATTGTCTCTGACTTAAATAACCCTTGGTCATTTGTCTTTTTAAACGAAAAATCTATACTAATTACTGAAAAAGAGGGAAAATTAATCCATTTTAAAAATGGAATTAAAACTTATATAAATGGATTACCAGAAATTGTAGATTTAGGGCAAGGTGGTCTATTAGACATTGAACTTCATCCAAACTATAAGGATAATGGCTGGATCTACATAACTTATGCTTCTTCAAATGATGATAAAAATGGAGCTAACACCTCACTGATGAGATTTAAAATAAGCGGAAATAAAATCACAAATAAAGAGCTTTTATATAGTGCAACTCCTAATAGTAAAAAGGGGCAACATTTTGGCAGTAGAATAATTTTTGATGATAATAACCAAATATATTTTTCAATTGGGGATAGAGGAAACAGGAATGTAAACCCACAGAATATAAAAAGAGATGGTGGTAAAATATATCGTCTTGATGATGACGGAAGTATTCCAATTGATAATCCATTTGTAAAAGATCGATATGCAAAAAAAGCCATTTATTCTTATGGGCACAGAAACCCTCAAGGAATAGCTATTAATCCTTTATCAAATGAAATTTGGATTCATGAACATGGACCAAGAGGAGGAGATGAAATTAACATAATAAGTCCTGGTAAAAATTACGGCTGGCCTTTAGCAAGTTATGGTGTTAACTACATAGGAACTAAGTTTACTGATAATACAAGCTTGAAAGGGATGGAAGATCCTATACATTATTGGGTGCCATCTATTGCACCAAGTGGAATGGTATTTGTAACAAGTGACATGTATCCTAAACTAAAAAATAATCTTCTTATTGGATCTTTAAAATTTGAATATTTACACATGTGTATTTTAGATGGTGATAGAGTTGTTAAAGAAGAAAAGCTATTTGAAGGAATTGGTAGAGTAAGGTCTTTAGAAATTGGTCCAAAAGGTTTTGTTTATGCTGGGGTTGAAAATCTTGGAATTATTAAAATCTTACCAAATTAATTATATATTTAGTAAATAAATTTTAATAAATGTATTTAATAGGAATAACGGGTGGTACTGGCTGTGGTAAGTCAACAATAGTTGATAAAATCATTAATGAAATTTCTGAAAAAGACATATGTGTTCTTTCACAGGATTCGTACTACAAGGATAATTCTAACTTAAGCTTTGAGCAAAGAGACAAGCTAAACTATGATATCCCTGAAGCATTAGATTTTGAACTATTTTATGAACATTTAAAACTATTAAAAGATGGATTTAGTATAAAAAGACCAAACTACTCTTTCAGTAATCATTTAAGGACCAATGATACAACCTTAATAATGCCAAAAAAAATCATTATAATTGAAGGAATACTGATTTTAAGTGATAAAAATATTAGAAATATTCTTAACCATAGGATTTATATAGATGTAGCTGAAAATATTCGTGAAGAAAGAAGAGTTGAAAGAGACTTTTTTGAAAGAGGAAGAAACAAACTTAATACAATAAAATTATTTAATGAATTACTCCATCCAATGCATAACTTGCATATTGAACCTGTAAAAAAATACTGCAATCTTATCTTAGATAATAATAACTTGGACAGTGATTGTGATGTAAGAATTAGTAATTTTATAAAAAAAGTATTGAAAAATGAAATTTAAAATTCCATCTATATTTAAGAATATCTACGTAATAATTTTATTATTATTTGCTATATGGATGGTTTTTTTTGACAGTAACTCAACATTAGTTCATCTAGAACTAAACGAACAAATAAATGAATTAAAAAAGGAAACTGAGTACTATAAAAGTGAGATTGAAAAAGACAAAAAAGAGTTGTCTAAAATCCAATCAGATAGTGGCTTAGAAAAGTATGCAAGAGAAAAGTTATTTATGAAAAGGGAAAACGAAGATATTTTCATAATTGAATTTGACAGTAGTAATGTAAAGAAATAACAATGAGCTCTAATTTGTTTAAAGAATTTGATTCAATTTCAGAAAAATACTGGAAACAACAAATTCAATTTGACTTGGCTGGAAAAGATTATAATACTGAGGTTAATTGGACCTCTGATGAAGGAGTAAATGTAAAACCTTTTTTTACAGATAAATATAAATCTACTAATAATTTCTTCCTACCTGAAAATTGGAATATATCCCAAGAAATCTATTTAAATGATGAGTTTAAATCAAATCAGGAAATTAAAAAACTTATTAGTCAAGAAGTTTATGACATAACTATTCATATTCATAAGAAAAATATCAATCTTGATTTATTATTTGATGATATTGATTTAACGTATCTCAACATATATTTTAAAATAGAAGATTTAAGTGAACTGATTTTATCAAAATTAGATGATTATGCTAAAGAGAATAAATCTTTGTTTCATCTTGACCATGATTTACTTGGTGATTACTTGACAAGGGGAAATTGGAAAACAAATTATAAGCAGGAAGTTAATAGATTTAAAGATATACTAAATAAAATAACACATTTTAAGTCGGTTGTTCAGCTTAAATCTACATACTTTCAAGAGGCAGGAGCAAATATCATACAACAAATTAGTTATTCAATGTGTCAGGCTAATGAATACATAAATCTATTTGGTAAAACTATTATTAAACAACTAAATTTTGAAATAGCTATTGGCTCTAACTATTTTTTTGAAATTGCAAAGATTCAAGCATTTAGAATATTGTGGAAAACTATAAGTAATACATATGGCCTTCCAATTAATAACGTTCATGTAATAGCAATTCCTACAACTAGAAATAAAACGATTTATGATTATAACAATAACATTATTAGATCTACTTCAGAGTGTATGGCTGCCATTTTAGGTGGCGCTAATTCAATAAAAAACTTTAATTACGATTCTATTTATAAAAATAAAAATGAGTTTTCTTCTAGGATTTCAATTAATCAATTACTGATTTTAAAGCATGAATGTCATATTGATAAAGTTAAAAATCCTATTTCTGGTTCATACTACATAAGCTACTTAGTCGATGAGTTTGCAAAAAAATCATTTAATTTATTTAAAGAATTAGATTGTAAATCAAGTTTTTTAGATCATCTAAAAAATGGTACAATTCAAAGAAAAATTAAAGAAAACTCTTCTAAGGAACAAGAAAACTACAACTCTAAATTAGAAATTCTAGTTGGTTCTAATCTTTATGTAAATATGGATGAAAAGATGAAGCAGCAATTAGAAACTAACCCCTTCCCTATTAGAAAATCTAAAAAAACCTTGATAGAGCCACTAATTAAAAAAAGATTAGCTGCTGAAAGCGAAAAAATACGACTCGATAATGAATAGAGATAGATTCAAAAATATCGAATTAGAACAGTTATCAATTTCAAAAGTTAATATTTCAGATTTTGAAACCTCTGAAGAAATAAACATTAAATCTACATATGAAGTTCAAGATTTAAAGCAACTAGGACATTTAGGTTTTGGCGCTGGAATTGAACCTTTTTTGAGAGGACCTTATTCAAGTATGTATACAACAAAGCCATGGACAATTAGACAGTATGCTGGATTCTCTACAGCTGAAGAAAGTAATGCCTTTTATCAAAAAAACTTAAAAGGTGGCCAAAAAGGATTGTCTGTAGCATTTGATTTAGCAACTCATAGAGGTTACGATTCAGATCACCTAAGAGTTTCTGGAGATGTTGGAAAGGCTGGTGTAGCTATTGATACTGTAGAGGATATGAAGATACTTTTCAATAAAATTCCTTTAGATAAGATGAGTGTTTCAATGACTATGAATGGTGCTGTCTTACCTATAATGGCTTTTTATATAGTTGCAGCAGAGGAACAAGGAGTTGAAATTAGTAATTTAAAAGGTACAATTCAAAATGACATTTTGAAGGAGTACATGGTCAGAAATACATACATTTATCCACCAAGAGAATCTATGAGAATAATTTCAGATATTTTTAAATTTACATCTGAAAAAATGCCAAAATTTAATAGTATAAGTATCTCTGGTTACCATATGCAAGAAGCTGGTGCTACTAATGATATAGAATTGGCCTATACACTTTGTAATGGAATTGAATATGTTAAAAATGGTCTTAAAGCTGGATTGAGTATTGATGAGTTTGCGCCTAGACTTTCTTTTTTCTGGGGAATAGGAATGAATCATTTTATGGAAATTGCTAAACTTAGAGCGGGTAGATTAATTTGGTGTAAACTCATGAAAAAATTCAATCCTAAACTAAAAAAATCACTAATGCTTAGAGCACATTGTCAAACTAGTGGCTGGAGTTTAACCGAGCAAGATCCTTTTAATAACATCACAAGAACATGCGTAGAAGCAAGTGCAGCTGTGTTTGGAGGAACTCAAAGTTTGCACACTAACTCGCTAGATGAAGCTATAGCTCTACCTACAGAGTTCTCTGCAAGAATTGCAAGAAACACCCAGTTATACTTGCAACATGAAACTAAAATTACAAAAACTGTAGACCCTTGGGGAGGTAGTTATTACCTAGAAAACTTAACCAATAGTCTCGTTGAAAAAGCTTGGAAACATATACAGGAGATTGAAAGTTATGGAGGAATGACTAAAGCAATTGAAAAAGGAATTCCAAAAATGAGAATTGAACAATCAGCAACCAAGAAACAAGCAAAAATTGATTCTAAAAAAGATATTATAGTAGGTGTTAATGATTTTAAAATTGATTACGATGAACAAATACAATATTTAGAAGTCAATAACAAAAAAGTTAAGGATTTACAGATTGAAAGATTAAAAAAAGTAAAAAAAGCAAGGAATCAAAAAAAAGTAGAAATTTCTTTAACCAAATTAACAAATGCAGCAGCTACGAATGAAAATTTATTAGCTTTGGCTATAGAGGCGGCTAAAAACAGAGCTACTATTGGAGAAATAACTAGTGCTTTGGAAAAAGTTTTCACGAGATATAAAGCAAAAATTAATACTTTTACTGGAGTGTATAGTAAAGAGATTAAAAACGACAATTCATTTAAAGAGGCTATTGAATTAGCAGATAAATTTTCTTTATTAGATGGCAGAAGACCAAGAATTTTAGTTGCTAAAATGGGACAAGATGGACATGACCGTGGTGCAAAAGTAGTTGCTACTAGTTATGCCGATTTAGGCTTTGATGTAGATATTGGTCCTTTATTTCAAACCCCTTATGAAGCAGCCAAACAAGCTATGGAGAATGATGTTCATATATTAGGAATATCTTCTTTAGCTGGTGGACATAAAACCTTAGTGCCAGAAGTTATTAAAGAGCTAAAAAAATATCAAAGAGAAGATATTATGGTTATTGTTGGGGGAGTAATTCCAAAACAAGATTACGCATTCTTAAAACAAGAGGGAGTTACTGCAATTTTTGGACCTGGTACAAAAATTAGTGAAACAGCTAAAACCATTCTTACCATACTATTAAATAAATAGTATCAATATTAATTTTCCCATCTTAAAATGTTAACAAGTTATATTTTAATTATACCTAATTAGTTGTATTTTTAATTTTTGTAAATACCTATGTTAATGACTAAAATTATTGCTGTATCAAATCAAAAAGGTGGTGTTGGTAAAACAACTACTTCAGTTAATTTAGCAGCTTCATTGGGTGTTTTAGAAAAAAAAGTATTACTTATTGATGCTGATCCTCAGGCTAATGCTACCTCTTCTTTAGGCGTTGACACTGAATCTGTGGTTTCTGGTACTTATCAGGTTTTAGAGCATACAAAAGGGATAGCAGATTGCATTCAAAAAACTGATGTTCCGAATTTAGATATTATCCCCTCGCACATTGACCTTGTGGCAATAGAAATTGAATTAGTGGATACAGCTGAAAGGGAATACATGTTAAAAAAAGCCATAAGTGAATGTAATTTAGATTATGACTATATTATAATTGACTGTGCTCCTTCACTTGGTCTTATTACCTTAAATGCTTTAACTGCAGCAACATCAGTAATAATTCCTATTCAATGCGAGTATCTTGCACTTGAAGGACTTGTGAAATTATTAAATACTATTAAGAACATTCAAAAAATACACAATTCTAATTTAGAAATAGAAGGAATGTTACTGACAATGTATGATTCTCGATTAAAACTTGCCAATCAAATTGTTGCAGAGGTTAACAATCATTTTGGAGATATGGTATTTAAAACGATCATTCAACGTAATGTTAAACTTGGAGAAGCACCTAGTTATGGAGAAAGTATTATTAATTATGATGTAGGAAGTAAAGGTGCTGAAGATTATTTAAGTCTGGCGAGAGAATTAATTTCAAAAAATTAAAGTATAAATGGCTAATAAGAAACAAGTTTTAGGAAGAGGCTTATCTGCGATGTTAAGTTCAAAAGAAACGGATACTATTAAATCTAGTGTTAATGAAATTAATATTGATGAAATATCAGTAAACCCATTTCAACCTAGATCTAATTTTAATAATACTTCCTTACAAGAACTTAGTGTTTCAATTAAGAATATTGGAATAATTCAACCTATTACGGTTAGAAAAATAGGAAATAATGATTTCCAATTAATTTCTGGTGAGAGAAGACTCCGAGCATGCAAAGAAATTGGGTTAAAAAAAATTCCAGCATACGTAAGACAGGCTAATGATCAAGACTCACTTGAAATGGCTCTTGTAGAAAATATTCACAGGCAAGATTTAGATGCTATCGAAATTGCAATCTCCTATCAAAGGTTAATAGAAGAAATCAATTTAACTCAGGAAGAACTCAGTGACAAAATTGGAAAAAACAGAACTACTATTAGTAATTACTTAAGACTATTAAAATTAGATCCAATTATACAAAGTGGAATCAGAGATGGGTTTATTTCTATGGGTCATGGTAGAGCGCTAATAAATGTAAATTCTAATAAAGATCAATTAAATATTTATAAAAAAATAATTTCTAAAAATTTATCTGTTAGAAATACTGAATTACTTGTTAGAGATTTAAAAGGAAAACCTTCAAAAGCTACAAGTAAAATAAAAGAAAAATTTAAGAGTTCTCTACTTCAAACAGAAGTATTTATCAATAAAGGTAAAAATGGAAAAGGAAATTTTGTTGTAAATTTTGACAACGAAATAGAATTCGAAAGAATTAATAAATTATTAAATGACAAACAATAAGTTATTTTTATTTTTAATTGCTTTATTTCTATCCCAGAGTATTTTCACTCAAGAAATTGATGAAAAATTAGAAAAGAAAAAAGTTTTAGCTCCTGCAAAAGCTGCATTCTTTTCAGCTGTTTTACCTGGGTTAGGACAAGCTTATAATAAGAAATATTGGAAAATACCAATTGTTTATGGGGCGCTGGGAACTGGTATCTATTTTCATAATCAAAACAACAATAGTTACAAACGTTATCGTGGGGCATATAAAAGAAGATTAGCTGGTTTTTCAGATGATGAATTTTGGGGATCTGGTGCTACACCAAACATTTCAAATGACGGCCTTATAAGAGCTCAAAAGCAACTAAAAAGAAACAAAGAAATGTCCATTTTAGTAACAATTGGTCTCTATGCGTTAAATATAATTGACGCGAATGTAGATGCGCACTTAATGCAATACAATATTGATGATAATCTATCTCTTGCTCCAGTTTATAATTTCAATGAAGTTAATTCAACATCAGATCTTTCTCTGAGTCTAAAATTAAAATTATGAAGATTGGTATAATTGGATATGGAAAAATGGGAAAGGCAGTTGAGAAAATTGCTGTACAAAGAGGTCATTCAATAAGCTTTAAAACAAATAATTGCAATTTAAATTTAATTAAAGATGTAGATGTTACTATTGAATTTAGTACTCCTGAATCGGCATTTACAAATATCAAAAATTGTTTAGATAGTAACGTTCCAGTTGTAACAGGCACTACAGGTTGGCTGGATGATTTAGAGGATATAAAAAAATTATGTGATAAGAAAAATGGAAGTTTTTTATACGCTTCTAATTTTAGCTTAGGGGCTAATCTTTTTTTTGAATTAAATAAAAAGTTAGCTCATTTAATGTCAGATAAAAATGAGTATAAAACTTCAATTGATGAAACTCACCATATACATAAAGTAGATAAACCTAGTGGGACAGCAATTACACTAGCTGATGATATTATTTCAAATTCTAGATATAAAAATTGGAAATTAGATTCTAATTCAAAGGATATAATTAATATTAATTCTAATCGAGAAAAAGAAATTAATGGGGTTCATAAAGTAGTTTACAGCTCTGAGAATGACATAATCTCAATAAAACACGAAGCTTTAAATCGTAATGGGTTTGCACTTGGTGCTGTTATTTCTGCAGAGTGGTTGGTAAATAAAAAAGGTTGTTTTTCTATTAGTGATATGTTAATCATGGGTTAAATAGTAGTTATTGTTTTAACTGAATTGTTATTTTTACAAAAAATTAAAAAAAATGTCATTCCAAGATTGGTTTATAATATTTATCGCAGTACAATTTATCCATGGCTTAGGAACATGGAAATTATATATTAAAGCTGGTGAAAAGCCTTGGGCCGCATTTGTGCCCGTTTATAATGCCATTGTTTTAATGCGAATAATTAATCGTGAGTGGTGGTTGGTTTTTTTACTTTTCTTGCCTGTTATAAATGTTATGATGTTTATAGTAATATGGGTTGAAATAGCAAGAAGTTTTGGCAAAAACACTTATCTAGATACTTTTCTTACCATCATTACACTAGGTTTATACACCTATTACCTCAACTATTTTTTAGATCTAAATCATGTTAAAAATAGAGACATAAACCCAAAAAGTACTAGTGGAGAATGGACCAGCTCAATTCTTTGGGCAATTATACTTGCTACTATATTTCATAATTATGTAATTCAACCCTATACTATTCCAACATCATCATTGGAAAAATCATTACTTGTTGGCGATTTTCTATTTGTAAGTAAATTTCATTATGGAGCTAGAGTACCAATGACAGCAGTTGCAGCTCCAATGGTTCACGATACGATTCCTATCATAAAAACAAAGTCATATTTAGAAGAATTCGAGCTCCCGTACTTAAGAATACCTGGTTTTCAGAAAATAAAAAACAATGATATAGTTGTATTCAATTGGCCAGTGGATACAATGCTTAACATGTATTACACGGACAAATATCATTACAAGCCGATTGATAAAAAAACCAATTATGTAAAAAGATCTGTAGGTATTGCAGGTGATACTCTGGAAATTAAAGAGGGATATGTTTATATAAATGGGAAGAAAAATGAATTAAGTGATCGTGCAGAATTACAATTCTCATATTTAGTTCAACCTAAAAACAGAACTTTTAGTAAAAAAGTAATGGTTAACAATTATGATATCACAGATCCCTTTGGAATAGTAAATAGAGAAAACACTTATCAGTTTGTTGCAATAAGTGATAAAACTGTTGATAGATTCAAAAATCATCCAAATGTAGGCTCCATTGAAAAGTATTTATCTAAAGAAGGTGAAAGAGATTCAAATATTTTTCCTCATAATGAAAATTACAATTGGAATAATGATTTTTTCGGTCCTATATATATTCCAAAAGCAGGAACAACTATAGATTTAAATATTGAAAATTTACCACTTTACAAAAGAGTTATTGAAGTATATGAAAACAATACTATCAAAGTAAATGGAAATAATATCTTCATAAATGGAGAACTTGCTCAAGACTATACATTTAAACAAGATTATTATTGGTTAATGGGTGATAATCGTCATAACTCACAGGATTCTAGAGCATGGGGGTTTGTACCATTTGATCATGTTGTTGGAAAACCTGTATTTAAATGGATGAGTTGGAACACAAATGGAAAAGGATTTAATAAAATTAGATGGGATAGAATGTTCACAACAGTTCATGGAGAAGGCACTCCGACCTCCTATTTTGTGCCATTTTTAGTATTTCTTGGCATTTATTTTGGAATTAAAAAATGGAAAAAATATAAAAAAGAAGATTAATGGATATTCTAATTCATCCAAACTATTTTCCAAATATCCATCAGTTTACCCAAATAATTAAAGCCAACAACATTCTCTTTGAGGTAAGTGATAATTATCAAAAACAAACCTTTAGAAACAGAACCTATGTTTATGGAGCTAACGGAAAGTTAGGTCTTTTTATTCCAGTAATTCATTCTCATAAAAACAGAGAATTATTTAAGGATGTTAAAATCTCTTATGAGAGTAATTGGATGGATTTACATCTAAAATCCTTACAAAGTGCCTATAGAAGTTCTCCTTATTTTGAATATTTTGAAGATGATTTTATCAAGTTATACTCTAAAAAAGAAAAATTTCTAGCTGATTTTAATATTAAATGCATTAAGTTGATTTCTAATCTACTAGATCTAAATTTAGATTTTAAAATTAGTAATGAATATGTAGAAAAGACTAATGATATTATTGATTTAAGAGATTTAAGTAATGCTAGAAAAGAAAAGAAAATTGAAACTCCTAAGTATATTCAGGTTTTTGAATCTAAGCACGGATATATAAATAATTTAAGCATTATAGATCTAATCTTTAGTGAAGGACCGAATTCTGTGTCACTAATAACTAATTAGTATAAATAACAGACATTACAAATTAAAGGTGGATATTATAGGAAAATGATCAGATAAATTTTGACTAAAGGTTTTAAAGTCATTAATCCTAAATGTTTTATCCATTAGTATAAAATCTATTCTCATCGGAAAGTATTTAAAGTTGTATGTACTGCCAAAGCCACTTCCAGCAGAATCAAACGAGTCAACTAAGTCTCCTTTTAAAAGATTATAAACATAAGAGTAAGCTGTATTGTTAAAATCGCCTGAAACTACCACTTTATAAGGAGATTTTTCAATATGTTTAGATATGATATTAGATTGATTTTCTTGAATTTTAAATGTATTATCAAATATATTTAAAATTTTATCTGAATTGTTTTGATCTAATATTTCTAATTCGGATTCAAGTTTAAAAGATTGCAGATGAATGTTATAAAACCTCAAGGTATCTGAATATTTTTTAACATCAATAAATATTGCAATTGTTGATAGATTATCAGATTTAATTATCCCCTTATTTACTATTGGTAATTTAGAAAAAGTAGCTAGACCATAACTAGTTTTTCCATCACTTAAAGATGAATGTTGAAATTGATAATTATCAAGCGAGAACCTTTCTGTAGATCTATATTCTTGCATATTAATCACATCGGGCTCTTGACTGCCTATAAAAGAAATGATATCATTTTCCACATCACTATCAATCCAATTATACAAATTGAATAAACGAACATTATAACTCATTACACTGATAGTGTCTGGACTAACTCGCTCAAGGCTATCAGATAATTTAAAAAAAGAAAGCACCTGATTATATCCAATTAATAGTACAAATAGAGATAGAATAAATTGTTTTTTAAGTTTTACCAACCAATAGATAAAAAACAATAAATTAATTATTATTAGAATTGGAACTGATAAGCTCATAAAAGATAAATAAGGAAAGAGACTTGGTTTTATAAACTGTAATAAAAAAGAAAATAGTAATAAGATTGCAAAAATTGAATTAACAAAATAAAGTAGCTTATCAATAAAATTGAGATTCTTCATTTAGATTTTACTTTTTACCAACTTTAAATAAAAATTCTTTTTCATCCTTAGATAAATTTTCATATCCACTTTTGCTAATTTTTTCTAGAATAACATCAATTCTTTTTTGAGTAGATGCATCATTTTTAAGTCTAGATTTATTTGAATTTTTATTTTTATAATATTTCATTGAGGATTTCTTGAAAAAATATGATTTGATAGATTCCCAATTAAAAAAAGAAGTTTTATTATTTGAATATAAATTAGAATAAAAATATAAACCAAGTAAATCTCCACCAATATGAGAAATATACCCACCTGAATTTGTTCCAAAAGCTCCTAGTACATCTACAATTAATATGAAATAAGCTATATACCTTAGTTCTATATTCCAAAAGGCAATTTTTACTTGCTTATTAGGCATATAAACACATAAAAATATTAAAAGCGCTCTTACCCCTGCCGAAGCTCCAATTAAATTAAATCCTACACCGTCAATGCTTAAGATTGAAGAAAATAATATAAAAAATATGCCACCGGTAATAATACCATAAAAATATATTTTTAAAGGAATAGTAGTACTGAACAAATCAACCAATAATCTACTAACATAAAAAAGTATCAGCATATTAAAAACAATGTCTAAAAAACCAATATGTATAAATGAATAAGTTAGTAAAGTCCAAGGGTTAAGTATAAGGCTTTGAAAATTTGAGTTAAGTTGAAAAAAATCAAGAAGAAAACTTTTTAAAAAAAATGAAGACAAAAAGATAAATACGTTAAAAAGTATAATCTTTTCAAAGATTGAAAATGATTGATATTTTAACTTAATTTCGTTTAATCCCATCTATTAGAATTGAATTGATTTTTTTTCCAATAATATATCACTAAAAAACCTGTTAATGCTCCACCAAGGTGTGCGATATAGGCAGTATTACTAGGGCTGAATATTGTAACTCCAGTTGTGGCAGAAAATAAGTCCAATAAAATTATTCCAGGAATAAAGTACTTAGCCTTAACAGGAAATGGGACAAATAATAGCATTAATTTAGTTTCTGGAAATAGATAACCAAAGGCTACTAAAATACCAAAAATTGCTCCAGACGCTCCGACCATACTTGTATTAAATGCCGAAATAAAAGTATTTAGATCAACATCATTAATTACAGATAACCAACCAGTATTATATTTACCTTGATTTAGAGTTTCTAAAATTTCTGATTTATTTATATCAGATGATACTAATATATCCAGAATGGAGTAAAAATTATAATATGAAAAAAGTAGAGCAATTAGTGCTGCACCTAAACCAGAAGAAAAATATAGTAATAAGAATTTATTTGTACCGTAAATCTGTTCAACTGCAGTTCCAAACATAAAAAGTGCAAACATATTAAACAATATGTGACTTATACCTCCATGCATAAACATATGAGTAAAAATCTGCCAAATCCCAAACGTGTTATTTTCTGGAAAAAACAGACCAAAGTTAGAATACATCATCTCAGGGCTTATAAGCATTGTAGCACCAAACATAATCACATTAATGATTAATAAGTGCTTAACTCCATCTGTAATTGATCTAAACATATTTAATTGAATTTGTTATCTAAATCTTCTTTTGTTAAAGTTATATAAGTTCTTTTATTAAATGGTGATGTATTGGGTTCTTTACATGCAAATAATCCATTAACTATAAAATCCATTTCGCTAATACTTAGATGTTGACCATTTTTAATTGCCATACTTTTAGACAAAGATTTTGAAATCATATCTGTTTGGCTAAAATTATCATCAGGTATTTCATTATTGATATTGTCTAATAAAGATCTTATTACAGACTCTAAATTATCTTTTTCTATTGAGCTAGGAAGCGAAGAAAATGAAAGGGTATCATTATTAATCGTATCAAATAAAAATCCTGAATTATTTAATTGAGTTTTAAAATTTTCAATTATTGCAATTTCTTTAATAGACAATTGAACATCTATTGGATATATCAGTTTTTGTGAATCATTTCCTTGAACTGTAATATACTTAAGAAAATTTTCATATAAAATTCGTTGATGTGCTCTATTTTGATTTATTATAACCAATCCAGATTTAATCTTATTAACTAAATACTTGTTTTTAAGTTGAAACACACTAGAATTAGACTCATGATTTAAATCATCGTCTAAATCTAACTGTGAATTTAAATCTCCTTGAAAAGCAGAATATTCTAATTGTTGACTATCCTTAGATTGATTTAAATCTTTAAACTTTAATTCGTTTTGACTCTTATCAAAAGGATTAAAATTATGATTTACTTCAACTTCAATATTATTAGATGAAGACATAGAGGCATATTTATATGGGATATCTAAATTCTTATCTCTATCGAAATCTAAAATTGGTGATATATTAAATTGACCTAAACTATGTTTTATGGCAGATCTTAATATGGCATAGATAGTATGATCATCATCAAATTTAATTTCAGTCTTTGTAGGGTGTATATTTATATCTATTCTTTTTGGATCTACATCTAGAAAAAGAAAATAAGAGGCATTGTATCCTGTGTTAATTAAACCTTCAAATGCAGAGTTTACAGCATGGTTCAAATAAGGGCTCTTAATAAATCTATTATTGACAAAAAAGAATTGCTCTCCTCTAGATTTTTTTGAGAATTCAGGTTTAAAGATAAAACCGGATAATTTTAAAACTTCTGTTGTTTCATTAACTGGGACTAGCTTTTCATTTGATTTAGAACCAAATATATTTACTATTCTTTGTCGAATATTAGAAATTGGTAGACTAAATAACTGATTATCATTATTGTCGAATTCGAAATGAATTTCTGGGTGTGCTAAAGCTACTCTATGAAACTCATTAATTATATGCCTGACTTCTACATTATCAGATTTTAAAAAATTTCTTCGTGCAGGAACATTATAAAAAAGGTTTTTTACAGAAATTGAAGAACCTTCATTAGAAACAATTGGTTTGTTTTGAGTAATTTTATTTCCTTCAATTTTAATAAAAGTACCTATTTCACTTGATTTAGTTTTTGTAATTAGCTCTGTATGAGAAATTGCAGCTATACTAGCTAAAGCCTCTCCCCTAAATCCTTTTGTAGATAGATTAAATAAATCTGCTGCATTAGTAATTTTGGAGGTAGAATGTCGTTGAAAGCATATTAATGCATCTTTTTCAGACATACCACAACCATTATCAACTACCTGGATAAGCGTTCTTCCAGATTCTTTTATTAATAAAGATATTTTTTTAGCTCCTGAATCAATTGAATTTTCTAATAATTCCTTAACAACTGAAGAAGGTCGTTGGACAACTTCACCAGCGGCAATTTGATTAGCGACATGGTCAGGTAGTAATTTAATTAGATTATCCATTAATTAAAAAAATATTTTTAGATCAAATTCAATTAAATATAAAAATATAAAAATCAAAATTGAAGTTATTATTAGTAATCTTATTTTAACTGATTTTTCAGATTTGTTGTTATAATCATTTAAAGCTTTGGTTAGTTTATTTTTAATCCCACCATTAGAACCGAGAGTAGTTCTAAATTCATCAAATTTAGGTTTAATCTTAAGTTTTGATTTAGCAAACCTTTCTGTATAATTATAAACTTTATTATTCTTAGAATTAAAATTGAGCATGCAGTTATTAAAATTTACTTAAAAATAATGAATAATATCTTTTAAAGAATGAGTTATTTGACTAATTTAAATTAGCAAGTTTCAAGGCAGTAATTGCAGCCTCAACTCCTTTGTTTCCATGAATACCACCAGACCTATCGATGGATTGCTGCATATTATTGTCAGTTAAAACACAAAAAACAACTGGAGTATCAAAATTAATATTTAAATCAACAATACCTTTAGAAACAGATTGACATATATAATCAAAGTGCTTTGTCTCACCTTTAATTACACATCCAATAGCAATAACTACATCGACATTAGATTGAATCATTTTTTTTGATCCAAAGACTAATTCAAAACTACCTGGAACATCAATTCTTTTTATGTTGTCAGATTTAACACCAAAGTCAGTTAAAGTAGTGAAAGCACCATTAAACAAAGATTCTGTAATTTTTTTATTCCACTCTGAAACAACTATCCCAATAGTTAATGAAGATCCTCTGGGTACACTGGAACTATCAAAATCTGATAAATTTGAGTTTTTAGTACTCATTAATAATTATTTTGCAGAAGCACTAGCCATACCGATTAGTGCGTCAATATTGGTAACTTCAATAGAGTTTGGATATTCATTTTTAATTCTATTAAAAAATGCTAAGGATTTTTTAGATTTATTAATTTCTAATCCTATATATCCTGCTTTAAGTAAATACATCGGAGCAGTAAATCCATTACTAGAATAATTTATTGCTTTTTCATAATACTCAAAAGCATCTTCAAACTGATTAAGCTGAGAAAAACTATCAGCGATTGAACCAATAGCTGTAGCTCCTAGAATCTCGTCTTCAGAAGTAAATTTACTTAAGTACTTAATAGAGTTTTGGTAATCATTTAAATTAAGGTATGACATGCCGGCATAATAATTAGCTAAATTTGAAGCCTTAGTACCTGAATAATTTTCAATAATATCAATCATACCTAATTTCCCATCTGCACCATTTAAAGCCAGATTGAATAAAGAATCATTTTTTGTTTGATTTGCTGATTCAAAATGAATCTGAGCTGGATGCATTTCGTTCATGGCATTAACCTCAGCAGGTTGCTGAATAAATTTGTCAAAACCTAAATAACCAAAAACTAAGGAAGCAACAAGAGCAATAGTAATAAATATATATTTTTGATTTGTAGCAACCCACTCTTCAGTCTTAGATGCACCATCATCTAAAGTGTTAATAATTCCAGCTGTAGCGGATTTATTCTCTAACTCTTCTAATTTGTTTCTAGATGATTTAGATTTAGAACCTTTTTTTTTATAAGTTGCCATAATTAAAAATATTTGAGTCGCAAAAATATATTTTTATTCTTAAAAAAGGATAAAATATTTGTAATTTTTCAATAATTTGCAGTAATAAATTTCAATTTAATCATTTTTTATTAATCCCTCTAATGATATTAAAATCAATAACGTTAACTAATTACAAAAGTTTTAGTGCTAAAACTGTAGATTTAGATCCTAAAATTAATTGTTTTATTGGTTCTAATGGAGTTGGAAAGTCTAACGTTTTAGATGCTATCTATCATTTATCATTTGGTAAAAGTTATTTTAATCCAATCTCTTCACAAAATATAAAGCACGGTGAGGATTTTTTTGCAATAAAGGGCTCCTACAGAAATGAGTCTAAAGAAGAAGTTGTAATTATTAATTTTAAAAAAAATGATAAAAAAGTAATTAAAAGAAATAATAAAAAGTATGAAAAATTTAGTGACCACATTGGTTTTATCCCTTTAGTTATAATATCTCCAAGTGATAGAAATTTAATTGCAGAAGGAAGCGATATTAGAAGAAAGTTTATTGATAGTGTTATCTCTCAAAGTGACAAAAAGTATTTAGAAAACTTAATAAATTATAATAAGATTTTAACACAAAGAAATAGTTTACTTAAATTAATTTTTAAAAATAAAAATTTCGACAAACAAACTATTCAGGTTTACGATTCTCAATTAGAATCTATTGGTGAGAAGATACATATGAAAAGAAAAATGTTTTTAAATCACTTCATACCTGTATTTAAAGATAAATACAAATCAATATCCAATAATAATGAAGATGTCGATATTAGATATAAAACAGACTTAGAGTTTGATAAGTTATCAGTTTTACTTCAAGAGAATATAGAAAAAGATATGTTTTTACAATACACCTCTAAAGGAGTTCATAAAGATGATTTGGTTTTTAATATTAATGATTACTCCGTTAAAAAATTTGGAAGTCAAGGTCAACAAAAATCTTTATTGATAGCTCTTAAACTTGCACAATTTGATTTCCTGAAATCTCAAAACAAAAACAATCCAATATTACTTTTAGATGATATTTTTGATAAATTAGATAAAAATAGAGTTAAACAAATAATTAATTTAGTTAGTGCTGATGATTTTGGACAGATTTTCATTTCTGATACCGATGAAGAAAGAACTCTAGAGTCAATAAAAGAAATTAATAATTCAAATAAAATTTTTAAACTTTGAAAAAAATTATTCTATTTATTAGTATTAGTTTAAATTTTTCTTGTTTTGAAAAACAAGAAATAGACATAAGCTTATTAGATGGATATTGGGAAATTCAGTCAGTTAAACAAGATAATAAGCTTTTAAAAACATATCCCTTTAGTGGAATAATTGATTATTTTGAAGTTGAAAATGGAAAAGGTTTACGAAAAAAAGTAATGCCAAAAATTGATGGTAAATTTGAAACCTCTTTACATAAAATTAATTTTAATATTTCTCAAAAAAATGGAGAAACAATTATAGAGTACTTTGATAAAAATAATATTTTTACAGAAACAATAGTTAAACTAGATTCAACTGAGTTGTTTATAACCAACAAAGAAAATTATATATACCACTATAGAGTATATGAAAAATTAAACTTTGATTAGATGAATGAAGATGAAATAAAAATTGGAGCTTTACTTAGTAAGTTTTTAAAAACCAATAATTTAGAAAAAGGTCTAGAAAAAGTTGATGCTAAAGATGCATGGTTTAAAATTATGAAAAATGGAGTAAGTAACTATACTACTGATGTACATTTAAAAAATAAAACTTTGTATGTGAGCTTAAGCTCTTCTACACTAAGGGAAGAACTGAGTTATGGCAAAGAGCAAATAATCAATCTACTTAATGAAGCTTTAGAAAAAGATGCCATTAAAAAAATCGTGTTAAGATAAATGATAAATTATATCTCCACATTATTAATAATATCTCACCTATACATAATGCAAACAAATAAGATTAATATTTTAGACACAAACAGAGATAATTGGTTGGTAGTCAATGATAATGTAATGGGTGGGATTTCTGAATCAAACATAAGATTCAGTGAAAATAATACTTTAGTATTTCAAGGCAGAGTATCTCTAGAAAATAATGGTGGGTTTGCATCTTTTAGATATCGAACAAAAAACTTAAATGTTAACAAAGATCAAAAAATTAGAATGGTTGTAATTGGTGATTCTAAAGAATATCAAATTCGAATAAAACCAAGTCAAAATATTAGGTACACCTATTCAAAAACATTTAAAACAACTAATTCAAAACAAATTATTGAAATTCCATTGAATAAATTTACAGCTCAATTTAGAGGTTATAAATTAAATATGGAAAATTTTAACTTTGACAAAATCGAAGAATTTGGAATACTAGTTGGTAATAAAAAAAATGAAGAATTTCGATTAGAAATTATAGAAATTAAATTTATTAATTAAAAAGTTTATTTAGTAAAAACAAAAGATGAATATATTTAATGTATATTTGCAGCTTATTAAAACAATTAAATTAAAAAAATGAGTAAAGGAACAGTAAAATTTTTCAACGACACAAAAGGTTTCGGATTTATCGTTGAAGATGAAACAAACAAAGAACATTTTGTACACATTTCTGGGTTAATCGACGAGATTCGTGAAGGAGATGTAGTTGAATTCGATTTAACAGAAGGCAAAAAAGGTCTTAACGCAGTAAATGTAAAAGTTGTATAATTATATAATTTAGATTTATCGAAAAAAAAAGAGTCAAATTAATTTGACTCTTTTTTTTTGATATTAACTTAATAAACTTCTCGGCCTGAGAAATGAAAATCACTTTCAATCTTAGCATTTTCATCACTGTCACTTCCATGAACAGCATTTTCACTAATAGAATCAGCAAATTCATTTCGAATAGTTCCAACTGCAGCTTCAGTAGGATTAGTAGCTCCTATAAGTGTTCTGAAATCATCCACAGCATTATCTTTTTCTAATATAGCAGCAACAATTGGACCTCTAGTCATATATTCAACTAAATCATTAAAAAAGGGGCGATCTTTGTGTATAGAATAGAAGTTTTCAGCATCTAAAACACTCATTTTAGTTAATTTTAATGCTAAAATTTTAAAACCTGCTGCATTAATTTTATTCATTATGGCTCCAATGTTACCTTTCTCAACCGAATCAGGTTTAAGCATCGTAAAAGTTCTGTTTGTAATCATCTTTATTTTTTTAAATTTGATTGCAAAAATAACACATTTTAAAGAACTAATTAAATGATTTCTTAATATATCGTATATTCGTAGATTATGATAAAAATAGATATTAAAGATTTAAAGTCACAATTACAAGATTCAAAAAAAATCATTGTAATACCTCATAAAAATCCAGATGGTGATGCTATTGGATCGAGTATTGCTATAAATGAATTACTAAAGTCATTAGGGCACAAATCATTAATTATTTCACCAAACAATTTTCCTGATTTTTTAAAATGGATGGATGATGACAATGAGATTAAAATTTATGAAGAAGATGAGGAAATATTTAGCAATGAAATACTGAACTCTGATATTATATTTACTTTAGATTTTAACTCCTTATCCAGAATTGGTAAAATGGGAGATTTTGTTAAAAAATCAAAAGCTTTAAAGGTTATGATTGATCATCATCAGAGTCCTGAAAAATACGCAAAATATACTTACTCTGATGTTAATATGAGTTCAACATGTGAGATGGTATTTCATTTTATTTCTGAACTATCTTTAGAAGATAAAATTAATTCAAAAATTGCAAGTGCATTATACACTGGAATAATGACTGATACCGGGTCTTTTAAATTTCCATTAACTACAGATTTAACTCATAAAGTAGTTTCTGATCTAATAAAAAAAGGAGCTAATGGTAGTGAAATAAACAATTTAGTTTATGATAATAATTCTTGTGATAAACTATTGCTTTTAAGTCATACTCTATCAAATATGGTGGTTGACATGGAACATAAAACTGCATACATGTATTTAACTCAACATAGTTTAAATAAATATAATTTTAAAAAAGGAGACACTGAAGGTTTTGTTAATTATGGATTATCAATTAAAGGGGTGAAATTTGCAGCGATTTTTATAGAAAATGAAGCTGAAAAAATTATTAAAATATCATTACGATCAAAAGGAGATTTTAATGTAAACGAATTCTCAAGAAATAATTTCAATGGTGGTGGTCATATCAATGCAGCTGGTGGTTACAGCAAAGAAAATTTAGAAGCTACTTTGTTGAAATTTAAAAATCTATTGCCAAAATATAAAAATAAACTTAACCAATGAAGTTTATATTTCTAATTATAATTACAATTTTAATTTCGTGTAATGGCAGTGAACCAAGATACCCAGTAGATTATTCTAAAGAAAATAATTTAACGATTATAAATCAAATTATTGTAGAGCAAAACAAGAAGATTGATAATTACATTACAAATAATAGACATAATAATTATTTAAATTCAAGAAAAGGCTTCTTTTATTTTCTCAATAAAAAAAATGAATTATCAAACAAAAAAGCTGATTTCGGGGATATAATTAACTTCAATTACTCTGTAAAAGATTTAGACAATAAGATTATTTATAATGAAGAGTTAATTGGTGATCAAAGTTATGTGATGGGAAAACAAGAGATAATTACAGGACTTAGAGAGGCATTACAATTATTAAAAAGTGGAGAAGTTGGAACTTTCATATTCCCATCTTATAAAGCTTATGGTATTTATGGGGACTCAAATAAAATTTCTGCAAACTCTCCTATAATTTGTACAATCAAAGTAAAATCTATAAATTCAACCAAAAATTAATATACATGAAAAAAATACTTTTATTACTCTCTACAGTAATGGTTTTTGCAAGTTGCAATAAACAATATAATGATCTTGGAGATGGCTTATTTGCAGAATTTGACACTAACATGGGAACAATGGTAATTAAACTTTCTTACGAAAAAACACCCATAACAGTGGCTAATTTTGTTGCTCTTGCTGAAGGCAATCACCCAGATGTGGATTCAATTCATTTAGGAAAACCTTTCTACAATGGTTTAATCTTTCACAGAGTTATGGATAATTTCATGATTCAAGGAGGAGATCCAGAAGGAACTGGAAGAGGTGGACCTGGTTATAGCTTTCCAGATGAATTTGACCCATCATTAATGCATGATAAAGCCGGTATTTTATCCATGGCCAATTCTGGACCAGCAACAAATGGTAGTCAATTTTTTATAACTGAAACTCCTACTCCACACTTAAATAACAAACACACAGTTTTTGGTGAAGTAGTCTTAGGTCTTGAAATTCAAGATTCAATTTCTAATGTTCAAACTGGTGTAGCTGATAGACCAATTTCTGACGTGATTATAAAAAAAATAAATATAATTAGAAATGGATCTGAAGCAAATAATTTTGATGCTGTAAATGTATGGAACCTAGAGTTAACTAAATTAGTTGAGAAAAATAAATTATTAGAGGAAGAAAAGAGAAAAAATAGACTTGAAAATCAAAAAAAGGGTAATGAAAAGGCGTTAAATTTTTCACCAACTTTACAAAGCTATAAATCTAAATCTAAATCATCAAAATCAGGACTCAAAACTCTTTATTTAGAAAAAGGAAATGGAATTAAGCCAAAAGAAGGTGATAATGTATTACTTTATTATGAGCTCTACGATACAGAGGCTAACTTAATAGATTCAAATTCTAAAGAAATTGAAGAAAGTTATGGCAGATATAGTTCAGACAAAGAAGTGAAAGGTAGGTATAGTCCAATGCCAATGACATTATCCCCAGATGCACAGATGATTACTGGCTTTAAAGAAGCTGTAGGGATGATGAGAGTTGGAGATAAGATGTTTGCATTTCTTCCTTGGAGTTTAGGTTACGGCGCCCAAGGTGGAGGTATCATTAAACCTAAACAAGATTTAATTTTTATAATTACTATGGTAAGTGTACAATAACTTACAATCAAAAAGTAAATAAAAAAACAGCCTAAATTTAAGTATAGGCTGTTTTTTTTATTTAAAGGGGATATTTAAAAGAACTTCTTTTAAAAATTTCCAAAACTTAATTGTTGATTTAATTGATGCTCTTTCATCTGGTGAGTGAGCTCCTCTTATAGTAGGTCCAAAGCTTATCATGTCTAATTCAGGATAATGAGACCCTATTATACCACATTCTAAACCTGCATGGCAAGCTGCAACATTTGGCTCAGTATTATTTAAATCTTTATAAACTTTAACTAGTTTATCAAGGATTTCTGAGTTCATATTTGGCTGCCATCCAGGATAATCTCCAGAAAAATTGACATCATATTTTTTATTAATAAAAAGAGATTTAATAATATTTTTTAACTCCTCTTTTGAATCTTCATCAGATGATCTCGTTAAACACTTTATATTTAAATTTCCATCTTTAAGACTTATATTAGCAAGATTGTTAGATGTTTCTACTAAGCCTGGAATATTATCGCTCATTTTATAAACACCATTTGGACAATTTTCAATTAACTTTATTAATTCTGTTTGATTTTCTTTATTTATAATCTTAAAGTCTTTATCTAATTTAACAATGCTTAATTTTATTGATGGATCAGTGTGTAAAAATTGATCTTTAATAACAGCAAATGAGTTTAAAGATTGAGTTTCAATATTTTTAAATTCTGCATCAGTTATACCTAAAATAAATGAACTTTCTCTAGGTATTGCATTTCTTAAACCACCACCATCAATTTCAGAAATATGAATCAAAAAATTATCATTCAAATCATTAATAATTTTATTCAACAACTTATTAGAATTTCCTAAATTTTTATGAATTTCCATCCCTGAATGACCTCCAGACAATCCATTTAGAGTAATTTTAATAAATGAAAGATTTGTATTAATAGTCGTATCAAAAGTTTTACTTATTGTAATATCTACACCCCCTGCACATCCAATACCAATTTCATCATCTTCCTCAGTATCTAAATTTAATAATATATCGCCTTTAAGAATATTTTCGTCTAATTTTAAAGCTCCAGTCATTCCAGTCTCTTCATCAATTGTAAATAATGCTTCAATTCTTGGATGACTAATATCACTACTTTCTAGAATACTCATTATTGTAGCTACTCCTAAACCATTATCAGCTCCCAATGTAGTTCCTTTAGCTTTGACCCAATCATTATCTACATACATATGAATTCCGGATTTTTCAAAATCAAAATCAACATCATTGTTTTTTTCATGAACCATATCCAAATGGGATTGTAAAATGACTGTTTTTCTATTTTCCATTCCAACAGTAGCGGGCTTATATATCACTACATTTCCAACTTTATCAATTTGAGTTTCCAAACCTAAACTAACTCCAAAATCATGTATAAATTTAATTACTTTTTCTTCTTTTTTGGATGGTCTCGGAACAGCATTAAGTTTACAAAAGTTATTCCAAATAATATTGGGTTGTAAATTTCGGATTTCATTACTCATAAATATGTATTTGAATTTAATTCCAAATTTAAATAATACTAGCGTTAAACTAATAGTATTTTACTATTTTTAAATAATGATATTCAAAAAAAAATATATTGGACTATTAATTATACCTCAAATTGTATTTGTTCATTATATTTCTAAATACCCAGAAATAATTGAAAAATATTATAGCCTTGGAATTTATCAATTTAGTTCGAAAATATTTAGGTTTATTTCCTCCATATTTCCTTTTTCTATTGGTGATATTTTGTATACTTTCTTATTAATCTATTTTATTAGATTATTAATAAAGAAAATAAGTATAAAGAACTTTAATTGGCAAAAAATTATTAAGTCCATATTTTTTTATACTTCTATATTTTACTTCTTGTTTTATTTTCTATGGGGTTTGAATTATCACAGAACTCCATTACAAGAAAAGTTAATCATTAATTCAACATATACTGTTGAAGATTTAAAAGAAATATCTAAACAATTAATTATAAAATCAAACAAATTACATAGACAAATATCACCAGATGACTCGTCCAAAACAGAAATTCCTTACAATATTGCAAAAATTAATGAAATAGCTTCTGATGGTTATAATAACCTAAGCTTGCTAAAGCAATATTATCCAGAAATAAATTTAAATAACTTGATTGTAAAGAAATCTTTAATTAGTTTGCCATTAACCTATCTTGGTTTTAGTGGATATATTAACCCTTTTACTAATGAATCTCAAATAAATAGCCTAATTCCTAAAAATAGCATACCACATACTGCTTCACATGAAATTGCTCATCAATTAGGTTTTTCACAAGAATTAGAATGTAATTTTATTGCTTTTTTGAACCTTACAAATAATGAAGACTTATATTTTAAATATAACGGTTATACATTTGCATTGAGACAATGTCTAAATGAACTCTACAAATATGATAAACCATCATATAATTCATTGTTAAGACTATTAAATACTGGAATTTTAAAAGATTTTAAAAATAATTCTGACTTTTGGAAAAAATATTCAAACCCAATAGAATCAATTACAAAGTCTGGTTATGATAAGTTTTTGAAGTTTAACAATATTAGTCAAGGAATTAAAAGTTATAACCAAAGTGTTACATTAATTATAAATTATTTGAATAATAAACAGAGCTAAACTGTTAAATATAGTATATTTAGTAATCCAAATTAAAAATTATGCAATAGCCGAAAAAACTATAATTGATGGCGCTATATACTTCGATAAGGAAAGGGACAAAAAGCTAAGAAAAGAAATTAAAGATGAAAGAGCTTTGCTAATAAATATGATGATGGAACAAAAAAATAAAGGTGGTAAAACACAACCTGTAAAAAGAAAAGTAAAAACATTATTAACCTGTGAATCAATATAAATATGAAAAAAACAGTAGGTATATTATTAGTGCTAATTTTCATATCTAAGGAAATTAATGCACAACAAACTCCCGGAAATGTTCAAAAAGATGCAATTACTTTATTAGGTGGAATTGCTCATATTGGAAATGGCACAATTATAGAAAATAGTGTAATTGTATTAGAAAATGGAATAATAAAAGCATGTGTTGATGCTAATACTTCTAAAATCCCATACAAGGGCAATATTATAGATATAAAAGGACAACATGTTTATCCAGGTTTTATCGCAGCAAACACTTCTTTAGGATTAGTTGAAGTTGATGCAGTTCGAGCAAGTGATGATCAAAAAGAAATTGGAGATAACAACCCAAACATTAATAGTTTAATAGCTTATAATGCTGAATCAAAAGTTGTCGAATCTATGAGACCAAATGGAGTTTTAATTGCTCAGATATCACCTAAAGGAGGTAGAATATCAGGTACTTCTTCAATAGTCCAGCTTGACGCTTGGAACTGGGAAGATGCAGTGGTTAAAGCTAATGATGGTATTCATTTAAACTGGCCGAATAGCTTTTCCAGAGGCAGATGGTGGCTTGGCGAGTCAAGAGGTTATAAACAAAACCCAAAATACAACTCTGATATAGAAAAATTATCAGATTATTTTAAAGAATCTGTAGCTTATCTGAACAGTAATAATGAAATAATAAATTTAGCTTTTGAATCAATGAATGGATTGTTTGATAATAGCCAAACATTGTTTATACATGTCGATGATGAAAAAGGAATTATAGATGCCGTTAATTTTTCTAAAAATTTTAATATAAAAAATACAGTTATAATCGGAGGGTATCAAGCACATTTAATTTCGGATTTTTTGGCAAGAAACAATGTGGCTGTATTAATTCAACACACTCATAGTTTACCAAATTTTGAAGACGAAGATTATAATTCTACATACATAAACCCTAAAAAATTAATTAATGCTGGTGTCCTTGTAGGAATTCATACAGGTGAAGCTTCAAACTTTCAAACTAGAAATTTACCTTTTTATGCGGGACAAGTAGCAGCACAAGGAGTTGATAAAGAAATAGCTTTACAATTGATTACCTCTAATACTGCAAAAATTTTGAAAATCGATAAAACTCTAGGTACATTAGAAGTTGGGAAAAATGCTACATTATTTGTGAGTAAGGGTGATGCTTTAGACATGAAATCAAATCAACTAACTAGTGCTTACATTTCAGGAAGAAAAATAAGTCTTGAAACCCATCAAACTAAACTTTGGAAACGATATTCAAAAAAATATAAGTTATCAAACTAGTAAATGAATAAAAAACTTACAAGTGTCAATAATAAAGAAGTAAAAGGCTTTTATCAACTTACTTTAAAATCAAAGCGTAGAAAAATATCAAATACTTTTCTAATTGAAGGTTTAAGAGAAATCAAACTTGCCATTCAACATAATTGGGAAATTAAACAACTACTTTTTTGTCCACAAATAATTTCTGAAGAAAATTTAAATGAATCAATTGAAAATGAGACAGAAAAAATTGAAGTTTCTCAAGAGATATATGATAAACTTGCCTACAGAAATTCAACAGAAGGTGTAATTGCAATTACAAATTGTAAAAATCATGATTTAAAAAACATAAAATTTAAATCGAATAATCCTTTAATTATTGTGATAGAAGCCACTGAAAAGCCCGGTAACATTGGAGCTATATTAAGAACTGCCGATGCAGCAAATATCGATGCAGTAATTATTGCAAACCCAAAAACAGATCTTTATAATCCAAATGTAATTAGATCAAGTGTAGGCTCTATCTTTACTAATAGTATATATGTTGGAAATACAAAAGAGATAATCTCATTATTGAAAAATAAAAACATTAAAATATTTGCTAGTTCTCTTCAAACAGATGAATTATATCACAATCAAGATTACACTAAGTCTTGCGCTTTAATAATTGGAACTGAAGACAAAGGGATTTCTAAAGATTGGGCAGAAAATTCGTTTAAAAATATAAAAATACCAATGAAGGGAGAAATAGACTCGTTAAACTTATCCAATGCAGCTTCAATATTAATTTATGAAGCTTTACGTCAAAGAAATTTCACTTAAAAATCTTTATAATACTATTGTCTAATAAAATTGTTTGTGGTATTTTTAATACATATGTCACTAACTGAAGTAGAAATAGAAAATAATGCAATAGCTAAAGAATATAAAGAGCTTCTTAAAATTAGCTACCAAACTCTATCAGCTACTGATAAAAAACTCATTAGAAAAGCTTTTGATATTGCCGTTGAAGCTCACAATGGTCAACGAAGAAGATCTGGAGAAGCATATGTCTTTCATCCCATTGCTGTTGCCAAGATAGTCTCATCTGAAATTGGACTTGATGCTACATCAATTGCTGCTGCATTAATTCATGACGTGGTTGAAGATAATGAAAATTATTCCATTAATGACATAGAGCAAATGTTTGGCAAGGTAGTTGCTAAAATTGTTCATGGACTGACTAAAATATCCAAACTTAGTAAAAGTTCTGATGTTTCATTACAAGCTGAAAATTTTAAAAAGATGTTATTAACTCTAAATGATGACATTAGAGTTATTATAATTAAAATTGCAGATAGATTACATAATATGCAAACTATGTATTCTATGAAACCGGATAAACAAATCAAGATTGCTTCTGAAACACTTTATATTTATGCTCCACTAGCGCACAGAATAGGGTTATATAATATTAAAAGTGAATTAGAAGATTTAGGATTAAAATATCTAGAGCCAGATGTTTATAACGATATCTCTAGCAGATTAATTGAAAGTAAAGAAGAACAAGATCATTACATAGAAGAAATTAATAAAACCTTAAGTGGAAAATTAAACTCCGAAAAATTAAAATACCAAATTAAAGGAAGACCAAAATCAATTTATTCTATCAGAAATAAAATGATAAAAAAGGGAGTTTCATTTGATGAAGTGTATGATAGGTTTGCGGTAAGGATTGTTTATAAGTCAAGTTTAAAAAATGAAAAGTTTTTAGCTTGGAAAATTTACTCAATTGTAACTGATTTTTTTACTCCTAATCCAATAAGACTAAGAGATTGGATTTCATCACCAAGGTCGACAGGTTATGAGGCTCTTCACATAACTGTTGTTGGCCCTAAGAATAGATGGGTTGAAGTTCAAATAAGAAGTGAAAGGATGAATGAAATTGCAGAAAAAGGATATGCGGCACATTACAAGTATAAACAAGAAGGAGATAATGAGGGTAGTTTAGACCTTTGGTTAAATAAAATTCAAGACACTTTAATTAATAATAATAATAACAATGCTGTAGATTTTGTAGAGGAATTTAAACTTAATTTATATTCAGAAGAAATATTTGTATTTACACCAACTGGTGAGTTGAAATCATTACCTAAAAATGCAACATCATTAGACTTTGCTTTTAGCATTCATACAGAAATTGGTCTTAAAACTAGAGGTGTTAAAGTAAATGGAAAATTGGTTCCATTAAATTATAAATTACAAAGTGGAGACAGAGTAGAGATTTTAACATCTGAGAAAACTAAACCGAATGCAAACTGGCTTGATTATGCTAATACCGCAAGAGCAAAAAACAAAATAAAATCGTCTCTAAACGAGGAAAAGAAAAAATTAGCTGAAGAAGGAAAAGAAATTCTAAGAAGAAAACTTAAACAACTTAAAATTAAGCTAAACGATAGTTCAATAAATGAACTTATCAGATTTTTTAAATTAAAAACTAGTTTAGATTTATTTTATCGTGTTGGTATTAATACAATAGATAATCCAATGCTAAAGAAATATGCTAGTTCTAGAAGTAATGTATTAATGAGTTTCTTGAAAAATAGTATAAGAAGAAAACCCAAGGAATTTGATTTAAATAAGCAAGAAATTACTCAGAAGTATGATATGCTAGTTTTTGGAAGTGACGAGGAAAAGCTTGAATATAAGCTATCAAAATGCTGTAATCCAATTCAAGGAGATGGTGTATTTGGATTTTTAACAATTAATGATGGAATTAAAGTACATAAATTTAATTGTCCTAATGCATTAAGCTTACAGTCAAATTATGCATACAGAATAATAAATGCAAAATGGATAGACTCTTCACAACAAGATTTTACTGTAATTATTAACATAAGTGGTATAGACACATTTGGACTAGCTAATAATATTACAAAGGTTATTTCAGATAATATGAATGTAAATATGAAAAAGCTAAATTTTCAAACAAATAGCGGTATTTTTAGTGGAAGTATTACAATGTTAGTTAAGAGTAATAATTATGCTATGAAGGTTATGGAAAAAATAAAAAAACTTAATGGTGTAGAGAAGGTTAAAAGAATATAATTTTTATAAATTAGCAATATGAGTTCAAAGACGCATTCAAAGAATCAAGAGATTGTAAAAAATGCATTTACAAATTTTTTAGAGAGTAATGGTCATAGAAAAACTCCTGAAAGATATGCTATTTTACAGGAGATATATAACAGTGATATACATTTTGATATTGAGTCGCTATATATTAAAATGAAGAATAAAAAATATAGGGTATCAAGAGCTACACTTTACAATACTATTGAATTATTACTAGACTCTTCTTTAGTACGAAGACACCAATTTGGGAACAATCAAGCTCACTATGAAAAATGTTTTTTTGATAAACAACATGATCATTTAATTATAAGTGATACAGGTGAAGTTATCGAATTCTGTGATCCAAGAATTGAAACTATAAAGAAAACAATTGAAGAAGTTTTTGATGTTGAAATTGAAAATCACTCATTGTATTTCTATGGTAAAAAAAATAAAAAAAATAAAAAAATATGAGTGTCGATTTATTACTAGGTTTACAATGGGGAGATGAAGGTAAAGGTAAAATTGTTGATGTTTTAACCTCTAAATACGATATAATAGCAAGATTTCAAGGTGGCCCAAATGCTGGACATACACTTGTTTTCAATGGACGTAAACACGTATTACATACTATTCCCTCTGGTATTTTTCATGAAGACAAAATAAATTTAGTTGGAAATGGAGTTGTAATAGATCCTGTGATATTCAAAAAAGAGTTAGATAAACTAAAAGAAGTTGATGTTGATTATAAAAAATCAATGCTTATTTCAAGAAAAGCGCATTTAATATTACCAACTCATAGAATAATTGATGCCGCAAGTGAAAAAGCCAAGGGTAAAAAGAAGATAGGATCAACCTTAAAAGGAATTGGCCCAACATACATGGACAAAACAGGAAGAAATGGGATTAGAGTTGGTGATTTAGAGTCTAAAAATTGGTTAATTAAATATAGAAACTTGGCTAATAAACATCAAAAGATGGTAAAGTTTTATGATGTAGATATTGAATACAATCTTGAAGAGCTTGAAAAGGAATTTTTTAGTGCAATTGAAGTATTAAAAAGTTTAAACTTTACTGATTCTGAAGAATATATATTTAATGCCCAAAGAAATAGTAAATCGATTTTAGCTGAAGGAGCTCAAGGATCTTTACTAGATATTGATTTTGGTACATATCCTTACGTAACTTCGTCTAACACAACTGCTGCTGGTGCCTGTACAGGCTTAGGAGTAGCTCCAAATGCAATAAAAAAAGTTTATGGAATATTTAAAGCATATACAACTAGAGTTGGGTCTGGACCATTCCCTACAGAACTCTTTGACAATGATGGAGAGACAATGGGTAGAGTTGGAAAAGAGTTTGGTGCAACAACAGGTAGATCTAGAAGATGTGGTTGGTTAGATCTTGTAGCTCTTAAATATGCATGTCAGATCAATGGAGTAACAGAGCTAATGATGATGAAAGCTGACGTCCTCTCTGGTTTCAAAACTATCAAGGTTTGTACATCTTACATGTATAAAGGAAATGAAATAGAACATTTCCCATATGATATAAAGAACGAAAATGTAGAGCCAATTTATAAAGAGTTTAGAGGTTGGAATGAAGATCTGACCCAAAAAGAAAGTTTTGAGATTCTACCATACACATTGAAAGAGTATATTAGCTTTATTGAAAAGGAATTAAATATCCCAATATCTATTGTTTCTGTTGGCCCGGATAGAAAACAAACAATATTTGTATAAATAGATACAATATCAATTTTGAAAAAAAAAGTTAACATATACTTATTAATTTCATTACTTTTAATTTCATTACCAAATATATTTTGTCAAGAAAATACACGTATTCAAATTGATAGTGCTGGTTTTTTTGAAAAGGATGATAAAAAGTTTACAAAAGCTACAGTTTTAACAAGAGATAATAAAAATAAAGTCAAAATATCTCATGATGGTGTTGATATGTGGTGTAACCAAGCTTTCTTCTACGAAAACAGAAATTACATCGAAGCATATGGAGATGTTGTTCTTAAACAAGGTGATACAATTAATTTAAACTCTCAGTATTTAGAATATGATGGAGATACAAAAATCGCATTTGCTAGTGGTAAAGTAAAACTATCAGAACCTAATTCTGTTTTATTTACTGACTCACTGTATTTTGACAGGAACAAACAAGAAGCATTTTACAATAATTATGGAAGAGTTATTAAAGAAAAACAAGATACAATTGACAGTAAAATTGGCAATTACTTATTAGAAAACAAAAAATATGAATTTAAAATCAATGTATTACTTAAAAACCCTAAATATAAAATAAACACACCCAGACTAGATTTTTATACCGAAAATGGTCATGCTTATTTTTATGGACCAACAGAAATAAAAAGTAAGGAATCTAATATCTTTTGTGAATTAGGTTATTATAATACCAATAATGACACTGGATACTTCATTAAAGAAGCAAAAGTTGATTTTAACAACACTACTATTCTAGCTGACAGTATATATTTTGATAGAAATTTAAATTTTGCATCTGCAACAAATAATATTAAAATTATAGATACTATTAATGAAAATATAACAAAAGGTAATTATGCAGAAATATTCAAGAATAAAGATTCTATGTTTATAACTAAACGTGCTATAATTGCTTCTAAACAAAATAAAGATTCTCTATATATTCATAGCGATACAATTTTAATAACTGGAAATGAAGAAAATAGGGTAATTAGAGCTTTTAAAAATGCTAGAATATTCAAGCAAGATTTAAGTGGTAGAGCAGATTCAATTCATTATGATAAATCTAAAGGATTAGCTCAATTTATAAATATTAATAAAAAACTAGATTTATCATTCACAAAGTCTAAAAAACCAATATTATTTAATTTTAACAATCAAATCACTGGGGATACTATAATTTTGAAGTTTGAAAAAACCACAAATAAAATTGATTCTTTGATAGTTTTTAATAATGCTTTTATTATCGAAAAAGACACTTTAGGAACAGGCTTTAATCAAATTTCTGGAAAATTATTGCAAGGAAAATTTTATGACAATGAATTAAAAACAATAGATATTATTAAAAATGCAGAATCTATTTACTATTTAAGAAATGATAAAAAAGAATTAGTCACCATTGATAAATCTAAATCTGCCAAATTAAAAATATTTTTTAAGTTAACCGAAATTGAAAAGATCCAAAAAATTAATCAAATAGATGGAAAAACATATCCAGAAGAAGAATTTACTGAAAATATACAATTATTAAAAGGCTTTAATAATCGGCTTAATGAAAAGATCTTATCAATTAATGAGCTTTTTAAACTAGAAAAAGAATAAAAATAAAAAAAGAATTTCACAAATATCAAGCTCAAGTAACCCCGCACCCTCTAGAATTAGAAGTTAAGAAAGCTATTGGTTGTTATATTTTCGATTGTAATAATAAAAAATATTTAGATTTTATAGCCGGAGTTTCTGCTTGTAGTTTAGGGCATTGTCACCCTAAAGTCATTGAAGCAATTAAAAAACAACTCGACGAATATCTACATGTAATGGTATATGGTGAATTTATACTTAAACCTGCTGTTGATTTAACTAAATTATTATCACAACATTTGCCAGTTGAATTAGATTCGACATACTTGACTAATTCTGGTACAGAAGCAATTGAAGGTGCTATAAAATTAGCAAGAAGGTATACAGGAAGGAAAGAAATAATTGGAGCAAATAATGCCTATCATGGAAGTACATTAGGAGCTCTAACCCTAATGGGTAAAATAGAAAACAGAAAACCTTTTGAGCCATTAATACCAGAAATGAATTTTATAAACTTTAATAATCTAAATGATATTAAAAAAATCACTTTCAAAACTGCTGGAGTAATTTTAGAAACTATTCAAGGTGCAGCAGGTTTTATTGAACCTGAGAAGGACTATCTAAAATTAGTTAGCCAAAAGTGTAAAGAGGTTGGAGCATTACTAATATTAGATGAAATTCAACCTGGAATAGGTCGTACAGGTAAATTATTTGGATTTGAAAACTATAATTGTATTCCAGATATAATAGTAACTGGAAAAGGACTTGGTGGCGGAATGCCTATTGGGGCATTTATTAGCTCAAATAAAATTATGAATACAATTAGTAATAACCCAAAATTAGGTCATATTACTACTTTCGGTGGTAATGCAGTTATAGCAGCTTCTGCCTATCAAACATTAAAAATAATCACAGAATCGAGTTTAATGAAGCAAACATTAAGCAAAGAAATTATAATTAGAAACAAATTAAAGCATCCTCTAATAAAAGAAATAAGAGGAAAAGGATTAATGTTAGCAATGATTCTAGAGAGTGCAGAAATAGCAGATAAATTAGTTATTAAATGTAAAGAAAATGGTCTACTGCTATTTTGGTTGTTAATAGAAAAAAGAGCCGTTAGAATTACACCTCCACTTACAATAAGCACAAAAGAAATTTTAATAGGATGTAATATAATTATTGAGCAACTAGAAAATTTATCTGGAAGTGTTAATTAATTTGTTATAAATAATACAATAAAAACAACTAATTAATATCATAGTGTCTTAATTTTGATTAAATCAATAAATTGATTTTTATGGAATATGAAGAATTCGACAACAATAAAAGCCTTTCACTTACAAGGTTTGAAAAAATGTTAAAAACTAATAGAATTCTATTTTTTGATTCAAATGAATTTGAAAATATTATATCATATTATTTAGAAAATGGTAAAATTAATTTTGCTAAGAAGGCTATTAAATTAGGCTTAGAGCAACATCCAGACTCATCAAATTTAGCTTTATTTGAAATTGAAATTTTAATTTTTGAGAACAAGCTAGATAATGCCGAAAAATTATTAGAAGCTTTAATCTTATCTGAGCCTTCAAATGAAGAAGTATACATTCAAAAAGCTAACATATATTCAAAGAAAAAACTTCACCAAAAAGCAATACTCTGCTTAAATAAAATATTAGATTTTAATCCTGAAAATGCGGAAGTATATTCGCTGATTGGAATAGAATATTTATTTATGGAAGATTTTGAAAATGCAAAATTCAATTTCATCAAATGCCTCAATTATGATGACTCAGATTATAGTGCATTATATAATATTGTCTATTGTTTTGAAATCTTAGAACAAAACAATAAAGCCATTGAATATTTAAATACTTATTTAAACACTAACCCCTACTGCGAAGTAGCATGGCACCAACTTGGTAAACAATACTTATTTTTTAAAAACTACGCTAAAGCTATATCAGCGTTTGATTTTGCTATAATTTCAGATGAGTATTTTATTGGAGCATATATAGAAAAAGGGAGAGCATTAGAAAAAATTAATAAATATAATGAGGCAATAGAAAATTATAAGTTAATAATTGCTTTAAAGGATGAATCTAGTTACCCTTTACTAAGAATGGGGATTTGCTATAACAAAATAAGTAACTACAAAAAAGCAATACAAAACTTAAACGACTGTATTCAAGTTGATCCTCAATTAAATAAAGCATGGTACCTACTCGCTGAAATTTATTATAAGAACCAAAAATACAATAGTGCTATATTAAGTATAAAAAAAGCTTTAGATATTAATTCAGAAAAAGAATATTACTGGAAATTATATGCTAAAATTAATATTGGACTTAAGCTATATGAAGAAGCAGACATTGGTTTCCAAAAAGTTATAGAATTGGGAGAAGCGGATGAAAGTATTTGGTTGGCAAAAGCAGATACACTGATAAAATTAGGCGAATATAATTATGCGATTGATATATTAGAAAAATGCTATGAACTTTTCGAAGATAAATCAATAATATTATACCGATTTTCGGGAATTTATTTTTTACAAAATAAAATAGAAGATGGTATCGTACAACTAAAAAAAGCCATATCAGTAAACAAAAAAAATAAATATATTTTTAAAGAGTTATTTGGGGTTATAGCAAAATATAAATATCTAGAAAAAATATTAAAATAAACATTAAACATCGCACAATGAATAGTAAGTCCTTTGAAAATATTAAATTATATTTTAAGGGAATGGCTATGGGTGTAGCTGATGCGTTTCCTGGGATATCTGGTGGTACTATGGCTTTAATTCTTGGGATATACAAAGAACTTATTGGCTCAATTAGTGTTATAAACTTTTCGTTATTTAAAACTTTAAAAAATGAAGGGTTTAATGAGTTTTGGCGGAAATTAAATGGTACTTTTCTATTAATACTATTTTCTGGCATTATCTCTAGCTTGGTTGTATTTATGAATATTGCTAGCTTTTTAATTGATAATTTTCCAATATTAATTTGGTCTTTTTTTCTAGGTCTGGTTTCAGCTAGTGTCTACATTATTTTAAAACCAACTGATTTATTTAATTTTAATAAAACTCAGAATATATTAATAAACTGGTTTTTATTACTTTCAAGTTTGTATATATCCTACTTATTAACAAGTTTGCCAGAAATAAACAACTTAAATGAAAATTTAATATTTATATTTTTTGCAGGATTAATAGCTAGCTGCGCAATGATTTTACCAGGAGTTTCTGGATCATACATTTTAGTAATATTAGGCTTGTACAAAACCATGAGTAAAGCACTAATAAATTTAGAATTAGATAAAATAGTAATCTTTGGATTTGGAGTCATATTGGGTTTAACATCATTTAGCAAGCTAGTTAAATGGGGGTTTGATAAATTTCCAAATAAAATTTTAATTGCAATGACGGGGTTGATTATTGGATCTATTCATAAACTATGGCCTTGGAAATCAAATGAAATAAATATTCTTCCTACGAATTATTCTGAGTATAATTACCTGATAGAATCAATAGTATTATTTATCATTGGATTTTTATTAATTTTCTTACTAGAAAAAACCAACAAGAATCAAAATATTGAAAAATACTAATCAAATTAAAAACAATCTCCTAACAATTCTTAAAGGAATAATCATGGGAACTGCTAATAAAGTTCCTGGTGTTTCTGGGGGTGTAGTAGCTTTGGCTCTAAACTTTTATGATGAATTATTAAATTCAATGAAAAATATAAATATTAAAAATCTCTTGAGCTTTAAATTCAGAGATGCATTTAAAAATTCAAATAAATCTTTGTTATTATATATATGCTTGGGCATAATAATTAGTTATTTTTCTACATCAAAATTATTAGACTTTTTATTAAATAAATATGAATTATTAGTTTGGAGTGTGTTTTTTGGACTTGTTATTGGTACAATTATACATTTAAAACAGAAAATAAATAATTGGAATAATAAGTCAATCTCTTTAATTATTTTAGGTATAATTACAGGTTTAATAATTAGCTATCTAGATCCAATGACAGAAAATACAAACTTATTTTTTGTATTTATTTGTGGAATCTTAAGTATATGTGGTATGATAATCCCAGGTTTATCTGGTTCATTTTTATTGATATTACTGGGAAACTATGTGTTATTATTAGTCGATAGTGTAAATGTACTCTTTGATAGTATTTCATCTATCATTAGGGGAGATTTAGAATTTTTACAAAACTCCTATACAACAAGCAGATTAAAAATAATAGCTGTATTCACCCTTGGGTCATTAACAGGATTAGTTTTGTTATCAAAAGTTATGTCATTACTTCTAAAAAGATTTAACAATTCTATCCAATCAATAATATTTGGTTTTATAATTGGATCTTTAGGAGTATTGTGGCCTTGGAAAACTACAAATCCAGAAAACTTAAACATTACACGTTATTTACCTGAAATAAATGACAGTTTTTTTATTGCAATTTTACACATTTTAATTGGCACTATAATCGTACTTATATTAAGTAAATATGAAAGATCAAAAGCAAAATAAAATTTATGGGCTAATTGGTAAAAACATTAATTATTCATTTTCAAAAAAATTCTTCAATAATAAATTTGAAAAGGAAAAAATAAAAGCTGTTTATACTAATTTTGATATTAAAAAAATAGAAGAATTTAAGAACGTTGTTAATAAATTTAATGTATGTGGATTAAACGTTACTATTCCTTACAAAGAATCTATAATAAATCAATTGGATTATATTAATCCAATTGCAAAGGAAATTGGAGCAGTTAATACAATAAAATTTCAAAATAATATTTTGAGTGGGTATAATACAGACTATTTAGGTTTTTATAAATCTATTGAAAATTTAATTAAGCCAAATACAAAGGCTCTTATTTTAGGTACAGGAGGGGCTTCTAAGGCAGTAGCATATGCATTAAAAATACTAAAAGTTAAATATCTGTTTGTTTCAAGGTCAAAAAAAAATAAAGATTATATAAGCTATAGTGATATAAATCAAGAGATAATTGATAATCATAAATTAGTAATTAATTGTACACCCATTGGAACTTATCCTGTGACTGAACAAATTCCTCAAATCCCAATTAGTTTAATAAACGATAGCCATATAGTCTATGATTTGATATATAATCCAACTAAATCTCTTTTACTAAAAAAAAGCCAAGAAAATGGAGCTACAATAATAAATGGCTATCAAATGTTAGAGAATCAAGCATTAGAATCATGGAAAATTTGGAATTCAAATCATTAAAAAACCTTAGCATCGTTCCAGTGTTTGTTAAGTTCACTAGAAGTCATTTCCGAAATTGGTTTTTCTAATTTGTCAGCAATCCTTTCTAAATAATTAAATCTATTAATAAATTTAATATTTGTTTTTTCTAAAGCTTTTGCCGGGTTTATTTTATTATAACTAGCATAGTTAATTAAGGAAAATAATATATCTCCAAACTCTTCTTCCATTAAATCTAAATTAGATTTAGATGATTCTAATTTAAACTCACTAATTTCTTCAATTACCTTATCTAAAATATCAGCATTATTATCCCATTCAAATCCTATTCCAGACGCTTTCTCTTGAATCCTCATAGCTTTTATTAAAGACGGTAAACTTTTAGGCACTCCACTTAATGCTCCTTTATTATGCTCGTTTTTCTTAATAATTTCCCAATTCTCCTTAACCTCTTTAATACTATCTATTTTGATATTTTTATAAATGTGTGGATGTCTATGAATTAACTTATCACAAATACCATTAATAACATCATTTATATTAAAATATTTTTTTTCACTTGCAATTTTAGAATAGAATACTATGTGAAGCAATAAATCTCCTAATTCATTTTTTATTTCATCAATTTCATTTGATAATATAGCTTCTGATAATTCATATGTTTCTTCGATAGTTAAATGCCTAAGAGATTCCATTGTTTGTTCCTTATCCCAGGGACATTCGTTTCTCAAACGATTCATTATTTCTAATAACCTATCAAAAGAAGGCATATCTTTATTTATATTTTTCACGAATTATTTTTTTATAATTTTTTTTAATATTGATTTGTATTCACCATCTATTGTATATGAAATTTTCATTAGATATATTCCTTTTGAAAATAAATCTGTATTTATTGTTGTTCTAGGGTTAGTAAAATAGTTGGAGTATATTAATTTCCCATTAATATCAAATATATCTATATGGTAATTATAAATATTCCATTGAGAAATTATATTTAAATAATTTATAACTGGGTTAGGATAAACAATAAAATTATCTAAAGTTAAATTTGAAGCTAATTCATATGCATTATGTAAATTCGGAATACCATAGCCTAATTGATAATCTGGATTGTTAAATTGAGAAGAAGACTCTCTGATTAAATTCATTATTTCATTTGCTGATAATCTAGGATAGGCTTGCATAAAACAAGCAATAGCACCTGCCATAATTGGAGAACTAAATGAAGTACCACTATTACTTACTATTTGATCGTATATATTTATTACTTTACTTTGATAGCCTTGCGCGACTACATCTGGTTTAATGCTAGGTTGAATATCACTGCCTTGAGAGCTGAATGAAGCATAAACTCCCTCAGAATCTACAGCTCCAATAGATAACACTCCTTGTGAATCTGCAGGTGCAATAATACCATTTGTTGACGAGTTTCCAGCAGAATTAACAAGTAAAATACCTTTTTTAGAAGCAATATTTGCTCCTCTTGTAATAAATGTTGTGTAACCGTTTAAATCTAGTTGAGTATGACTATAATCTGAATTATCATATCCTTTATAACCAAGAGAAGTATTTATTATATCTACCCCTAAACTATCAGCAACCTCAACAGCCTCAACCCAATAACATTCTTCAACAGGCGTTTCTGAGGAAACATCTTCAGTACGAAAAAGATAAAAAGAAGCATCTGGTGCTGTTCCAACAAATTCATCTTGTATAAATCCTGCAATAGTACTTAAAACTTTAGTACCATGAGAATTACCTTGATATTGATAAATATTTTCAGTATTCAAAACAAAATCATAGGTGTACAAAATTTTATCAGAGTCTCGTAGTCTTGAGAAAGAACTCATAGAATTTACATTTACAAAACCAGCATCGATAACTGCCATATTAATTCCATTTCCTGTAAATTCATTATCGTGTAAAAAATCTAAGTTTAACATCTCAATTTGATTTTGTGTTGATCCGTAATCAATAGTTTTATCAAATAAAGGATAGTCATCTATATTTTCATAATTTATATTTTTATTTGGATTTAGAGATTTATTAGCAAATAATACATTATCTACAAAACTTAAATCATTTAAATCGTATAACAAATCTAAATCTGCTTCAACATATATACAATTTAACCACTTAGATTTAGCTAAAATTAAAATATTGTCAATACCTTCAATTATCTCTAAATAATCTCGATTAATTGGAACATCGTCATAATCAATAGTAATTCCTTTAGTTTGTTTTTTTAGAATTGAATATTCAGTTAAAATTAATTCTGGATTATTAATGAGATATTCAACATTCTTTTTGTCTTTAAAATAAACCCAAGCATATTCTTGTTGACAAAGAATTATGTTAGAATATAAAAAAACTACATAAATTAGTAAATACTTCATAATATTAAGAAATTACCCCAGAGCCAAGCAATTCTTTATTTGAATACCAGGCAACAAATTGACCTTCAGTAATTGCAGATTGTGGAGTTTCAAATTCTACATATAGTCCCTGATGTGTCTTAATTAGAATAGCATTCTGAAGAGATTGTCTATATCTAATTCTTGCTTTAACATTCATTCTTTCGCCAATTTTGATTGATAAATCGGATCTTAACCAATGTTCATCTGATTTATCAATAAACAATTTATTCCTAAGTAAACCAGGGTGATCACTACCTTCACCTACATACACAATGTTTTTTTCAACATCTGTATCAATTACAAATAATGGTTTATCATAACCTCCAACTCCTAACCCTTTTCTTTGACCTTTTGTAAAATAATATGCTCCTTGATGATTACCTATAAACTTGCCATCGGATTCAACATATAAAATAGCTGAAGATGAGGTTTCAATGTCATTATTTACATACTCAGTTGGGGGGTATTTAGAACTATCTCTTTTTACTTCAATAATTTTCCCTGTTTTAGGTTTTAATTTTTGCTTTAAAAAATCTGGTAATTTAACTTTACCAATAAAACATAAACCTTGAGAATCTTTTTTGTTAGCAGTTATTAAATCTAATTTGGAGGCAATCTTTCTAACTTCTTTTTTAGTTAAGTCACCTAGGGGAAATAACGTATTCGATAACTGCTCTTGAGATAATTGACACAAAAAATATGACTGATCTTTTACTACATCTTTAGCATTAACTAATTTAAATATATTTTTATTATTAATTATTTCTGATTCTTTCTTACAATAATGTCCAGTTGCAACTAAATCAGCACCAATACTCTTAGCTATTTTTAAAAATACATCAAATTTAATTTCTCTATTGCAAAGAATATCTGGGTTTGGAGTTCTGCCATTTTTGTACTCATTAAACATGTATTCAATGATTTTTTCATTGTACTCATTACTTAGGTCGATAGTTTGAAAAGGAATATTTAATTTTTCGGCTACTATCATTGCATCATTACTATCTTCTAACCATGGGCACTCATTAGAAATTGTAACAGTATCGTCATGCCAATTTTTCATAAATAAGCCTATAACATCATAACCTTGCTTTTTTAATAAATAAGCGGCTACGCTAGAGTCAACCCCTCCAGAAAGTCCAACAACAACTTTTTGCATAAGTTTAATTTACAAATAATACAGCTTTAAACTGTAAGAAAAAATTACTATTTCTTTTGAGAATTCTTTTGCTTTTCAGCCTCTTCCATCAATTCTTTCATTTTCTTTTGAAAACGGTTAGGTTTTTTTTGAGGTTTGGCTTTATTAACTTGTATCTGAGCATGAATCTTTTTTTCGTCTAATATATAATGTTTGATAACTAACATAATAGCAATAGTAATTAAGTTAGAAATAAAATAATATAAACTCAATCCACTAGCATAGTTATTAAAGAATACTGCTAAAAAGATTGGTGATGCATAAATCATAATCTTCATCATTTTAGCCATATCAGGCATACCTTCTTGAGTAGGTTGCTGCGAAGCCATGTTCTGACCTGTAGTCATTTTCATATAGAAAAATATAGCTATTCCAGCTAAAATTGGAAACAGACTAACATGATCTCCGTACAACGGAATCCTAAACGGTAAATCTAATATATTATCATATGAAGATAAATCATCAGCCCATAGAAAACTTTTTCTTCTTAAATCAAAAGCTGTTGGGAAAAACATAAATAAAGCATAGAAAACAGGGATTTGAATAAGAGCTGGAATACATCCGCTCATTGGATTTGCACCAGCCTTATTGTATAATGCCATGGTCTCTTGCTGCTTCTTCATAGCATTATCTTTGTATTTTAATGATATTTCAGCTATTTCTGGTTTTAAAATTTTCATCTTAGCCTGCGACAGATAAGATTTATACAAAACAGGTGACAAAACTAATCTAACTAAGATTGTCATAATAATAATTGCAATTCCGTAAGGAAAATAGGAGCTTAAAAAGCTAAATAAAGGAATAAAAATTGACTTATTTATATACCCAAAGATACCCCATCCAAAAGGGATTGAACTTTCTATATTTTTATCATAAGATGATAGTATTTTACTATCAGTGGGGCCAAAATATAGGTTGAACTTTTCATCAAATTCATTATTATTATTATACTTCAAAGGAAAATTTGCAATATAATTTTTGGTATAAGTTGTATCAACATCTTGATCAACAACCATATTGATTTGTGATAACTTTACATTATTTAATGGTTTAGGTGATAAAAATATGGCACTAAAAAAATGTTGTCTGTATGAAAACCAATTTAAATCTGAAATAGTTTCCTCATCATCACCTGATTGGCCTAATTTATCTACTTTATCTGTTTCGTACTCATAAGTTAATCTGGAATATCTATTTTCATATTCAATACTTTTTGAATTTCTTAGTGATTTATAATCCCAAGTCAAGTCATAATCATCTTGCGTATTAATTACATTACTCAATCCTTTTGAACTAATAGAAAAGTCTATCATATAATCGTTAGGCTTAATTATGTATTTATATTCAAGAAACTGATTTTCAGAAATTATTAATTTCATGACTATAACTTTATTATCATTATTATCATATTCTGAAGAAGTAAAGAATTGGTTTTTAGTATTTACAGATGTGTTATTTACCGTTTTGAAATTTAAATTAAAAACAGAGTTTTCTTCATTTATTAAGTAAATTGGATTTTCTAAATGATTATTAAAATTTTTAAGATAAAGTGAGGAAATGAAACCTCCTTTATTATTAATTTCAATATAAATTAAATCATTTTCAAAATTGATTGTAGCGTCTTCAGATGCAATATTGTTGTTAAAGTTATTTTCAGAACTAATATTTGTTAATAAACTCTTTTTTAAATCTACGGGTTTATCAGAGTCTTTTATAACATCAACATACTCTGATTGATCTACTGAAGATGTTTCAACTGCATATTCTTCAACAGGCGACTGAAGCCAAAGCCAAAATAGCATAATAGCTCCCATTAAGGTAAAACCAACAAGTGCATTGTTATCATTATTTTTTTCTATCATAACTAATTTTCTTTACTATGTTTTAATCCTGCCTGAACAAAAGAAATGAACAAAGGATGAGGATTATTTACTGTACTTTTATATTCAGGATGAAATTGTACACCTATAAACCATGGATGATTGTTTAATTCAACAATTTCTACTAAATCTGTCTTCGAATTAATTCCAGATGCAATTAGTCCCTTCGATTCAAATTGATCTAAGTAATCGTTATTAAATTCATACCTGTGCCTGTGTCTTTCCTTAATGATTTTAGAATCATATATGCTTCTAACATTTGATAATTCTTTTAATTCACATTCCCAAGACCCTAAACGCATTGTTCCTCCCATATTAACAACATTTTTTTGACTCTGCATTAAATCTATCACTGGATGAGTTGCATTCTTATTCATTTCAGTAGAATTAGAGTCTTTAAGATTAAGAACATTTCTTGCAAATTCTATGACTGCCATTTGCATCCCTAAACATATTCCAAAAAAAGGAATCTTATTTGTTCTTACATATTCAATTGCTAAAATTTTACCTTCAATTCCCCTTTCACCAAATCCCGGTGCAACTAATAGACCATTTAGTAAACAAAGTTTGGAGTTAATGTTTTCTTTAGTGATATGTTCTGAGTGAATTGAAATAATTTTAACTTCAACTTCATTCTCAGCTCCAGCATGAATAAATGATTCTAATATAGATTTGTATGAATCTTGTAGCTCAACATATTTACCAATTAATCCAATTTTTATTTTACTCTTGGGGTTTTTATACCTTTTTAAAAAACCATTCCAAACATCTAAATTTGGTTTTTCGCTTTTTAAGTTTAATTTTTTTAGCACAACCTTGTCTAGACCTTCATTTAACATTAAATTTGGCACATCATATATAGTTGATGCATCTATGGATTGAATTACAGATTCTTTATCAACATTACAAAACCTAGCTAATTTAGCTTTAATGTTATCTCCAATCTCATGTTCAGTTCTACAGACTAAAATATCTGCTTGTACTCCACTTTCCATCAAAGTCTTAACGCTGTGTTGAGTAGGCTTTGTTTTTAATTCTTTTGCTGCAGATAAATAAGGAATTAAAGTTAGGTGAATAGCTAATACATTAAATTGACCTAGGTCCCATTTCATCTGCCTTAAAGCCTCTATGTAGGGAAGAGATTCAATATCTCCTACAGTCCCTCCAATTTCAGTAATTATAATATCATAATCACCTGTATTTCCTAAAAACTGTATTCTTTGTTTAATTTCGTCTGTAATATGTGGAATTACTTGTACTGTTTTACCCAAAAAATCACCTTTTCTTTCCTTTTCAATAACACTCTTGTAAATTTTACCTGTAGTAACATTATTTGCTTGTGAAGTAGGAACGTTTAAAAACCTTTCATAATGACCTAGATCTAAATCTGTTTCAGCTCCATCATCAGTAACATAACATTCTCCGTGTTCATATGGATTTAATGTTCCGGGATCTATATTTATATATGGATCTAGTTTTTGAATTGTTACAGAATAGCCTTGAGATTGAAGTAATTTTGCAAGAGATGCGGCAATGATGCCCTTCCCTAATGATGAAGAAACTCCTCCTGTAACAAATATATATTTAGTAGATGGCATCTATGCGTTATAAACGCAAACAAATTTAGGGATTTAGATTGAATTTAAGTCAATAATAGACAAATTATTAATCGACAACTTTTAATTCAAGATTTTCGTACTTAATGATAAATGTAGATAGATTTCTATAACCTAAACTATCTTTGTTTTTAAAATATTTAAATTTGTTTTCAATATGTTCTGTCTCAATAAAATTAGATCCATTGAAATTAATTTCATCAGAACTTAACCTAAATAAAAGATCTAACACCAGATCATAGCCTCTAATAACATACTTATTAGGTATGAAATTATAGATATTATTAAAATTTTTAATAAAACTGGAGTATAATTTAAAATCTAATGGCTTGTTAACAGAAGGGTAATGAAAATTTAAATTTGATAAATTATAATTAGAAATATTGTTACCTGAAAATGCTTTATTAGAGGAGGTAGTATACAAAGAAATCTGAACAGTATCGTTCACAAATGAATTTAATATACTAGTCACATTTGAAACAAATCCCTGGTCTTTAGTTTCTAAGAAAATAATATTCTTTTTGTCGACAAAAGTCGAATCTAAATCATCTAAAACCAATGATTTTGTATCGACTCCAGAGTCATTAACTGTTGAATAAAACTGAGTTGCATTTTTAAATCTTTCTTTAAGTTTATTACTTGTAATTAGATTATCTGAATCAGAGATAATATATTTTTTATTTAAAGTAGTATCTGATTCTACAAAAGATACTATCCTTTCAAATAATATATCATCTTCTGTGATTGTATTTATAACATTATCTGCATAATTAACTTTACTTAGAGGAGAAGCAAGCCAAACAGGTTCGTTTTTTAATAGTTTTGATGTATAGTTAAATGCTTTAGCAGTAAGAGGACCAATCACAAGGTCATAATTTTTAAGATCATTAGTATTTACAATTTCATAAATATCAGCTTCAGAGGAATTATTAGTGTCAAAAACATTCATCTCTACAGGTATTCCATAACTAGCAATAGAGTCAACTGCTATAGAGCTGCCCAAATAAAAATCTAATGATAAATTTAAAAGCTTATCATTAGTTAATTGACTTTTTGCTATTTGTAATGAATCAAAATTTATATTATTGAGCCCGAAAGGCAGCAAAAGAGCAATTTTTTTCTTGCTAAAATCTGTTAAGTTAATTTTTTGATCTTTATCTAAATTCTCATTTTGATCAATAAGTTTAGGTAATTTAAGTATCATACCTTCTTTTAACTCACTAGTCATTAAAACAGGATTTAAGGACTTAATAATTTTTTCTTCAACTCCTAACTTTATTTTTAATCTATAAAAACCTTCTTTGGCTAACACTTTGTAGTAAGCATAATTTTTATCAATTGTATTGAGTTTATCAAAATTAATGTTAGGGACAAGTATTTTTTCTGATACTTTTAAAAAGTTTCCAATTTGAGGATTAATTAATTCTAATTGATCAATGGTAATTCCGTACTTATAAGCAACTCTCCATTTGCCTTCTTTTGCTTTAACCACATAATGTTTAACTCGATTTGGAATTTCAATTGAGCCTGTTACCAATGGAACTAGAGGAACTTTAATTAATGTACCTTTATCCAATCTATCTGAGGTTAAATCATTATACTTTTTAATTAAATTTATATCTACATCATAAAGGTCAGCAATCTTATTTAAGGTTTGTTTCCTTTTTATTTTGTGTAAAATAAAATCAGTTTCATCATAAATTAAATCAAGTTTTTTTGGAATTATTACTTCATCTCCAACTTTAAGGTTAGTTTCTAAAATGTTTGGATTTAAGGACGAAAAATCAAAAAGAGAGATAGCATTATCAGAACAAAAAGAGTCAATCGTTTGATTAGTTTGAATAATTTCTTTGTAAAATGTTTGTGAAAAAATATTCACACAAAAAAGTAATAAAAGAAAAGAAAATTTGATTTTATTATGCATTTACTCCCATTCAATTGTTGCTGGTGGTTTGGAACTTATATCGTAAACTACCCGATTTACTCCTTTAACTCTATTAATAATTTTATTTGAAATTTGTTGAAGGAATTTATATGGTAGATCTACCCAATCAGCAGTCATCCCATCAGTACTTTCAACAGCTCTTAAGACTACACATTTCTCATAAGTTCTTTCATCTCCCATAACTCCTACACTATTGACAGGGAGCAACATTGCTCCAGCTTGCCATACTTTATCATATAAATCCCATTCTTTTAGACCTTCAATAAAAATATGATCAACTTCTTGTAAAATATTAACTTTTTCTCTAGTAATATCACCAAGTATTCTTATACCTAAACCGGGTCCTGGAAAAGGATGTCTACCAAGTAATTTAGGGTCTATGCCTAATGATGTACCAACTCTACGTACTTCATCTTTAAACAACAACTTTAGTGGCTCAACTACACTTAATTTCATAAAATCCGGTAGTCCACCAACATTATGATGGCTTTTAATTGTAGCTGATGGACCTCCAGTTGCAGAAATACTCTCTATGACATCTGGATAAATTGTACCTTGTGCTAACCAATTAGCATTGGAGATCTTTTTAGATTCATCATCAAATGCTTCAATAAAAACTCTACCAATAGTTTTTCTTTTCAGCTCAGGATCTTCTATTCCTTTAAGTGCGTTATAAAACTCATCAGAATAATCTATCCCTTTAACATTTAAGTTCATTCCATGGTATTGGTTAAGTACATCTTGAAATTCATTTTTTCTGAGCAAACCATTATTAACAAAAACACAATTTAAATTATCTCCAATAGCCTTGTGTAGTAAAACAGCTGCCACAGTTGAGTCAACTCCACCAGAAAGTCCTAAAATTACTTTATCGTTTCCAATTTTTGATTTTAGTGACTCGACAGTCATATCTACAAAAGAATCTGGTGTCCAATCTTGTTTTAAATTTGAAATATTTACGAGAAAATTTTCTAATATTTTTTTACCATCAGTAGTATGATATACTTCGGGATGAAATTGCAAAGCATATATTTTTTTATCTTTAATCTTATAGGCAGCATTTTTTACATCATCTGTACTAGCTAATAAATTAGCACTATCAGGAAGATCTTTGATTGTATCACTATGACTCATCCAAACTTGACTACCTATATTAATTGATGAAAACAACAAGTCATCTTGGTTAATATAGCTTAAGTTAGCCCTTCCGTATTCTCTAATATTAGAGGCTGCCACTAATCCTCCAAACTGTTCGGCAATTAATTGTGCGCCGTAGCATACAGCCAATACTGGTAAATTATTTAATATAAAAATTAAATCAGGTTTTGGAGAGTTTTTGTCACGAACAGAAAACGGACTACCGGATAAAATTACAGAACTATAATTATTTAATTCTTTGGGAATTTTATTAAAAGGGAAAATTTCACAGTAAATATTTAATTCTCTTACTCTTCTGGCGATGAGCTGTGTGTACTGAGAACCAAAATCTAAAATTAATACCTTATTTTGCATGTGTAAAAATAGAAATAGATTTTATATTATTTGATTAAATAAATGATTTTTTTATAACTCAATGATTGTAAATTTGTTATTTAATGGATCAATATTCTCTTTTAAAATTTTAATAAAATCATCTCCAAACTTACAGTAGAATTCAGTAAAATTAACTGATCTTTCTTGTAATGAGAAATTTGGAAACAAATCATCTTGAACTAAAATAATCCTATCTAAAAATGATTTATGTTTTATTTTATTTGCCTTTAATAATCGTTTTTCTAAATTTTTTAATCCTTTTACTTGCTTTTTTTCTTGAGCATTAACTGCTCCTACGAAACTAATATCGGTAAGTTTTGATAAATCTCTTAGTGTTTTAAACTGTTCTTCTAAAAAATTAATTTGAGTTTTAAAATCAAATTTTTGGTCAGCAAATGATTTGACTTTTTCGCTTAAAAGTTTATCTTGAGATAAAAACAAATCCTCAACTGTAGTATTGATTTTGTGTAATTTTTCAATTTGTTTTTTTCTAACCAATAGAACCGAATTCCTATTTAATAAAATCGGAAAATCTAATTTAATTGAGTCAAAACAATTCTTAAGCTCTAGCCAATATGATATTTCAGCACCACCTCCAATGTAACATAAATTTGGAAGAATTGATTCTTGATAAAGAGGTCTTAACAGAACATTAGGGGAAAAGTTTTCAGGATTAATATTCACCTCGTTAATAATTTCACTTTCAGTCCAAGAAAACAATTTATCATCTGTAGTATAACCATTGTGAGTACGAACAATTCTGTTTCTGTAATTGTTTGATAAATAAAATAAGTTTATTTCACGTGGATTAACCTGAACCTTATAGTTATTTTCTTTTAAGCTTTTTATACAATCTTTTGAATTATCAAATATTAATTTATTAGTTAATTCATTTATTATTGTAGACGAAAATATTTTTTTTAATTCTTTTTCATTAGGATCTAATACGATTAAACTATAATCTTTAAAAATTTGATGGACTAGTTTTCTGGTAGCCTCAGATAAATTATTAGACTTTAAATATGAGTCTTTAAATAGATTAATAATTTTTTCTGAATTAATATTTTTTGGTAAAAGTTTTGAAAAAATATCTAAAGTAGATTTTAGATTATAAGTTGAAAATTTACCTACCTCCCCTTTTTGATCTGAATTCCAAGTAATATTTTTAGTATTAAAGTTGAAACTTCTAATTTCTTCAAAATCATGATCTTCTGATGCCATCCAATAAATTGGAATAAAATTAAAATCTGGATATTTGAGCTTTAATTCTTCAGATAAATTTATTGTAGAAATAATTTTATATAAAAAATATAAAGGACCTGAGAATAAACTTAATTGATGACCTGTTGTAACAGTAAAAGTATTTATATTTTCAATCAAATCTATAGTCTCTTCAAGATCTTTAGAAATGTTAATATTAGCATATTGCTTTTTTAAAATATTCTTTAAAACTAATCTGTTTTCAATTTTAAAACTTGCTTTTTTTGAGATTATTTGATTTTTAAAACCTTCAAAATTGGGTCTATTATTATACAGGTTTCTTATGTTTTGAGAATTGTCAATATAATCACAAAATAGAGAACTGAAATAATTAGTATCTTTATATGTTATATGCTTATTTGGCATTAAATTGTATTAGTTAGTAAATATAATATAGTTTAATATTAAAATTACAAAAGTATAATTAATTAGTTTTCTTTATATCAATTAATACACTATCCCTAACTTCATAAATATGAAAAATATAAATCTATTTTTATTAACCGTTATTCTATCACTTACTACGATATATTCTCAAAATATAAAATCCCCTTCTGAATTTTTAGGGTACGAGCTAGGTACTCAGTTTTCTAGACACAATCAAGTAGTTGACTATTTTAAGTATGTTAGCTCAGAAATACCCAATAAAGTTGTTCTTGAAAAATATGGAGAAACTAATGAGAGAAGACCTTTGTACGTAACATATATATCATCTAAAGATAATATCAAAAATCTAGAAAAAATTAGAAATAATAATCTAAACAATACTGGGATAAATGGAATAAAAAATGATAAATATGATAGTACTGCTATTGTATGGCTAAGCTATAATGTGCACGGAAATGAGTCTTCAAGTACTGAGGCTGCAATGAAAACATTGTATAAGTTAGTTACTGAAAATAGTAATTGGTTAGAAAACACAGTTGTAATTTTAGATCCATGTATTAATCCAGATGGAAGAGATCGATACGCAAATTGGTACAATCAAAATGTGACTTATCCATTAAATGCAGATTTAGATGCAAGAGAACATAACGAACCATGGCCTGGAGGAAGAGCAAATCATTATTTGTTTGATTTAAATCGTGACTGGGCTTGGTTGACACAAAAAGAATCAAGAGATAGGTTAAAAGTATATAATAAATGGCTTCCACATATTCATGTAGATTTTCATGAACAAGGGATAGATGAACCTTACTATTTTGCTCCTGCCGCTGAACCTTTACACGAACAAATAACTAATTGGCAAAGAGAGTTTCAAAAAGAAATTGGCGATAATCATGCAAAATATTTTGATAAGAATGGTTGGCTTTACTTTACTAAAGAAACTTTTGATTTATTATACCCAAGCTATGGAGACACATATCCTACTTTTTTAGGTGCAATTGGTATGACTTATGAGCAAGCTGGGGGTGGTGACGCTGGATTAGGTGTGTTAAATTCAGAAAATGAGGTAGTATCCTTGATAGATAGAATTAACCACCACACAACTACAGGACTATCTACTGTAGAAATATCTTCAATAAATGCAAGAAGATTGAACAGTGAGTTTAAAAAATTTTTTAAAACAAATTATGATAGTAAAATTAGTTATGTTTTAAAAGGGAATAAAGATAAAATCAAAAGTTTAACCAACTTATTAGATCAGCATGAAATAACTTATGGATATTCTAAAAATAATAACAAAGTTAAAGGGTACGATTATTCTGCAAATAAAGAAATTAAAATAGATATTGATAAAAATGATTTAATTATCAGTGCTAATCAACCCAAAGGAAAGTTAGTAGAAATTCTTTTTGAACAAAAAACTAAATTATCAGACCCGCTGACTTATGATATCACAGCTTGGAGCTTACCCTATGCTTATGGATTAGACGCCTCAGTAATAGAAGTTAAAGTTGAATCTGTTAGTGAAACTTCAAATTTTAAATTAAATGAAATTAGTTTAAATTCTATCGGATATATATTTGAATGGTCTTCTTTAAAAGATGCAGAATTTCTTTCAAGTTTATTAACAAATGATTTTAATGTTAGGTATAATGTAAAAGAAATCACAACCAATGGCAAAAAATTTAATCCAGGCTCAATAATACTACTGAAAAGGGATCAAAATAAAAATGATTTTCATTCTTCAATTATTGAAATCAGTAATTTACACGAAAGAAAAACTCATGCTATTATGTCTGGGATTTCTGAGAATGGGCCAGATTTAGGTTCATCAGATGTGAAATTATTGTTAGATAAAAAAGTTGCTACTTTAGCTGGTGATGGTATATCATCATTAAACTATGGTGCAATTTGGCATTTTTTCGAAAAAACATTAAAATATCCTTTAACTCACTTAAACTATGATACATTTAACCAAGTTGATCTTTCATCTATAGATGTACTTATTCTTGCGAGTGGATTTTATAGTGCAAATTCTGAATATGACACTAAAATTAAAAATTGGGTTTCAAATGGAGGTAAATTAATTGCCATTGACAGAGCATTAAACAGTTTGACAAGATTAGATATAGGATTAAATAAAAATACAAATGGTATAGAAAATAATATTTCTTTTGTTTCAGATTTTAGCTCTAGAAGTAATCAAGAGTCTAACAATAATCATAATCTAGTTAAATACAATGAAAGAAACAGAAGCAGAATCAATCAATCGATTTCTGGAGCTATCTTTAAGGTTCACTTAGATAATACACATCCCATGGCATATGGCTACAATGACAATCATTACTTTTCTTTAAAAATTGGTAATAGTGCATATAGTTTACTTGAAAATGGATACAATATTGGGTATTTAAAACAAGATCCTAAGCCAGTCTCAGGTTTTGCTGGACAAGAAGCTTTAAATAAAATTAGTAATTCTTTAGTTTTTGGTCATCAAAACTACGGAAGAGGAAGTTTTATATATATGGTTGATAATCCGTTATTTAGAAGCTTTTGGGAAAATGGAAAATTATTGCTAGTAAACTCTATTTTCTTTGTTGAATAACAGAAATAATTTTTTTAATTAAAAAAAGAGTCTACAAATTCATGTTTATTAAAAACTTGTAAATCATCCATTGCTTCCCCTACTCCAATATATTTTACTGGAATTTTAAACTCATCACTTATACCTATAACAACTCCTCCTTTGGCTGTTCCATCTAGCTTCGTAATTGCTAAAGCGTTAACATCAGTTGTACTTATAAACTGTTTAGCTTGTTCAAAGGCATTTTGCCCAGTCGAGCCATCTAAAATAAGTAATATTTCTTGTGGTGAATTAGGAATTACTTTTTGCATAACCCTTTTAATCTTAGAAAGCTCATTCATTAAATTAACTTTATTGTGAAGTCTTCCTGCTGTGTCAATAATTACAACATCTGCGTTTTGACGTTTTGCTGCAGTTAAAGTATCAAAAGCGACTGAAGCGGGGTCACTACCCATTTCTTGCTTAATTATTGGTATACCGACTCTGTCTGCCCATATTTGGAGTTGGTCAATTGCAGCAGCTCTAAACGTGTCTCCAGCCCCTAAAATCACATTTAAACCTTTAGATTTAAATTGATTAGCTAATTTACCAATTGTTGTAGTTTTTCCAACTCCATTAACCCCTACTACCATAATTACATATGGATTTTCAGAAGTAGGAATTTCGAAATCATTTGATGTTTGGGACTCATTTTCTGAAAGAAGCAAACTAATTTCTTCTTTGAGCAACAAATTAAGTTCATTTAAATCCGTATACTTATCTTTTGCTGCTCTTAATTCAATTCGTTCGATAATTTTCAATGTAGTATTTACACCCACATCACTAGATATTAAAATCTCTTCAAGATCATCTAAAAAATCATTATCAATCTTTGATTTACCAACTATAATTTTATTTAGCTTAGAAAAAAAAGAACTCTTAGATTTTTCTAACCCTTTGTCTAAAGATTCTTTTTTTGAACTTGAGAAGATATTTTTAAAAAATCCCATAATTAAGTAGTTTAATCAATCAGAACTGTAAATATAAAAATAAAAGCCGCTTTTTAGTAAAAGCGGCTTTTAAATTAGTGTTTATGTTAGTAAATTATTTCTTACTTAAAAAATCATTTACTCTGTCAGGTGGTAAAATAGTTTCTACAAAAGAATAAGCTCCAGATTTAGGAGACCTAACCATTTTGATAGCTTTTGTTAATCTTTTAGAACCTGTCTGTAACGATGCAACTGATTTTTTTGCCATAATGTAATGATTTACTTAATTTCTTTGTGAATAGTCATTTTCTTTAGTATAGGGTTGAACTTTTTTATTTCAACTCTATCTGGAGTGTTTTTCTTATTTTTTGTAGTAATGTATCTGGAAGTACCAGCCATACCACTTGCCTTGTGTTCTGTACATTCTAAAATAACCTGTACTCTATTTCCTCTTTTAGCCATCTTTTAATTATTTTAAAAAACCTTTACTTCTGGCATCTTTCAAAGCAGCAGAAATTCCAATTCTATTTATTGTTTTGAGGGCCGAAGTAGAGATTTTTAATGTAATCCACTTATCTTCCTCAGGAATATAAAAACGTTTTTTAATAAGATTAGCATCAAATTTACGCTTAGTTCTATTAAGGGATTTAGAAACATTGTTTCCTACCATTCCTGTTTTACCTGTTAATTCACAAATTCTAGACATAATCTTATAAATTTATTATAAATATTCTTATTTACGAGGTGCGAATTTACAAATTCTTTAATATATGACAAATATTATATGTCAATTTTTTAATAATTCTTTTAATAATAGTTCTAAAGATTTATTAACTGACTTTCCAGTAACTCTTTCTCTAGAATTACCAAAGTTGAACTCAAATGAAAAAATCTTTTCAGGAGTTGCTACACCAATGTAAACGATACCAATTTCTTTACTAGAATCTCCTTTACTAGGCCCTGCATTCCCCGTTGTTGCTAAGGAATAATCTGAACTAAACATTTTTTTGGCATTTAAAGCCATCGATTCAACTACCTCTTTACTGACAACAGAATATTTATCAATTAATTCCTTGTCGACGTTCAAATTATTTACTTTGGATTCTGTTGAATAACAAACCATGCTTCCCTTGAAAAAGGATGAAGCACCAGCTATAGATACAAAAGAATCTGAAATTTTTCCACCAGTAAAACTTTCTGCAAAAGAAATTGTCAAGTTATTAGAAGTTAATTTATTAGCAATTAGTTTTTCTATAGACTCATCTTCTTCATAACCAGTAAATATATCCCTAATTAACGGTAATAATTGAGCTGTGTAAAAATTAATTTTATTTGTTATTTTTTGTAAATCATTTCCTTTAGTTGAGAGTCTTAACTTAACTCTTCCAAGACTTGGCAAATAAGCAAAACTAATATCATTCGGAAGAGATTTTTCCCAATCCTTTATAATTTCAGCTATACTACTCTCACCCATACCATAGGTAAGTATTGTCTTATGAATTATAAATGGTAGGTTGCACTCATTCAAAATCTTTGGAATAACACTATTTGTAATCAATTCCTTCATTTCAAAAGGGACACCAGGTAAAAAAACAAAAATTGTGTTATTTTTTTTTAGCCATAAACCAGGCGCACTGCCTTTAGTATTTACAAAAACATGAGACTTAGATGGAACTAAAGACTGGTCTATATTAACTTGTAATAATGGTTGTTTTATATATTTTTTCCAAATAAATTTAATATTGTCTAATACAACTTGATTAGTTACAAGAGTGTCATCGAAAAACTTAACTATTGTTTTTTTAGTAATATCATCATTTGTCGGACCTAAGCCACCAGTAACAATTACAATGTCTGAATTATCAATGGAAGAATTTAAAGTATTTAGAATATCTGATTCTTTATCCATTATAGAAGAAATTCTATTTACTGACAAACCAATTTTATTAAACTCCTTAGCTATAAAAGCTGAGTTTGTATCAATTGTTTGACCAATTAAAATCTCATCTCCAATTGTTATTATTTCTGCAGTCATTATTTTATTTTCAGCTTGAAAAACTCTTCATTTTCAATTTTTCCAATTAATTGATCATTAATATTTATAGGTCCAACTCCTGAAGGGGTCCCAGTAAATATAACATCTCCAATTTTTAAAGTAAAATATTTAGAAACATAAGAGATTATCTCATCGATATTCCACAACATTAAACTAGTACTACCTTTTTGAGTCAAGTTTCCGTTTAATTCAAGAGAGAAAGTCAAATTATTAACATCCTTAAATATCGATTTATCTACCCACTTTCCAATTAAAGCAGAGCCATCAAATGCTTTTGATTTTTCCCAAGGCAATCCTTTAGATTTTAATTCTGACTGTAAATCTCTAGCAGTAAAGTCGATTCCTAAAGATATTTCATCATAATACTTATGACTAAATTTTGGATCAATAAATTTTCCGATTTTTTTTATTTTTACCAAAATCTCAACCTCATGATGAATATCATTGCTAAAACTTGGAATAAAAAAAGGTTGATTTTTTAAAATAACTGAAGTGTCTGTTTTTAAAAATATAACAGGTTCAGTTGGCCGATTATTTTTCAGCTCATTAATGTGATCAGCATAATTTCTTCCGATACAGATTATTTTCATTTATGACAACTTATTATTGAGCAATTTTAATTTTATAGACTTTAAAGTATTTTTAGTGTATAGTGGAAAATCTGCATTTAATAGCCAATTAAAATAACCTGAATCTGTTTTTAAAATATCAAGAACTAGTTTTCCTTTGTGCTTACCAAATGAAAAACATTCTTGATTTTTTTCGTTAAAAACAATAAATCCAGCGAGGTCAGCAAACTTACTTCTTGTACTAAAATTAGACAAAAAAGAAATATTATTTTCTAAATCATCATATTTTTCAACTTGTGCTTTTAAAATCTCGTAGGTTGCTTTTGTATCAGACTCTGCACTGTGGGCTCCAATTAATTCTTTATCACAATAAAACTCGTAAGCAGCTGACAAGTTTCTTTGTTCTTTTTTATGAAATATATTTTGAACATCAACACATTTATTTCCTTTTAAACTAAAATTAATATCAGCTCTAATCATTTCCTCAGCTAAGAGTGGAATATCAAACCTATTGGAATTAAATCCACCTAAATCAGAGTCTTTTATTAAAAGATGAATTTCTTTAGCTAAGTCTTTAAAAGTCGGAGAATCTTGAACTTTTTCATTAGAAATTCCATGAATTGCTACAACTTCATCAGGGATATTAATCTCAGGGTTTACTAACCATGTATGCACCTCTTCTTTTCCTGATGGAAATACTTTTAAAATCGATATTTCAACTATTCTATCTTTGGAAATATTTACCCCTGTTGTTTCAAGATCAAAAAAACAAATTGGTTTAGATAGGTTTAATTTCATTAAGTTGATTTTTATTAAATCTCCGTATTAATGTCCCATGCCTCCAAGTAGTCTTTTATGCATTTTATAAATTGACTTCCTAAACCACCATTAACTACCCTATGATCATAAGAGTGTGACAAAAACATTTTATTTCTAATTCCTATAAAATCACCTTCAGTTGTTTCAATTACTGATGGCATTTTTCTAATTGCTCCTAAAGCCAAAATACCAACTTGAGGTTGATTAATTATTGGTGTACCCATTATGCTTCCAAAAACACCAACGTTTGTTACAGTATAAGTACCATCCTGAACATCGTCAGGTTTTAATTTACCAGCTCTGGCCCGTTGAGCTAAGTCATTGACTGTTTTAGCCATACCAACTAAGCTCAATCTATCAGCAAACTTTATAACTGGCACAATTAAATTTCCATCTGCTAAAGATGTTGCCATTCCTATATTAATATTCTTTTTCATTAAGATATTATCGTTATCTACAGAAATATTCATCATAGGATATGTTCTCAGAGCAACAGAAACTGCTTGCATAAAAATAGGCGTTAAAGTAAGTTTCTCCCCTTCTCTTTTTTCAAAATCATATTTAACTTTATTTCTCCAATTCCATAAATTGGTAACGTCTACTTCTATAAAAGACTGAACATGAGCAGATGTATTTAATGAATCTACCATATGCTTAGAAACAAGTTTACCCATTCTAGACATTTCGATTGTACTGTCAGTGTCAAGATTTGAGGGTTTTAAATTCGATTGAAAATAAATATTATCAACTGATTTATTTTCATTTAGTTGTGGTTTTACAAAACTATTATTTGAGTCTAGATATTTTAATATATCATTTTTATTGATTCTATTATTTTTACCAGAACCCTTAATATGCTCTAAATCTTTTAATTCAATTCCTTCTTTTTTCATTATGCTCTTAACAAGAGGAGAAAAGAACCTTTCTGAGTTATTAAAATCAATTTGAGGTTTAGATTCATTTAGATTATAAGTGGGAACAGGTTCTGAAATACCTTCATTTTTAGTAGCTTCAACTGACTTAATAACTTTTTCTTTAAAATCACTTATTTCCTCAATAGAATCAGAACTGGATACTTCTATAATTGCAATAGTTTGACCAACTTGAACAATATCATCAACCTCAAAACATTTTTCAATCAAAACCCCTTCAAACTCGCAAGGAACTTCGGTGTCAACCTTATCAGTTGCAATTTCTAAAACAGCTTCATCCATCTCAATCTGATCACCAATTTCTTTTAGCCAGGAAGTGATAGTTGCTTCTGCAACACTCTCACCCATTTTAGGTAATTTTAATTCAAATTTTGACATTAAATATCAGGTTTTGTAAAATGCAAAATTAAGTAAAATTCGTTTAAAAAGCGGATGAAGACAACAATTTTATTTTACCCTAAAAATGTACTATTTGACCTTTTTTATCCTTGAAGTCACTTCCAATATAAAAGGTTGTATTGGGAACAAGAATTCTAAAGTTATTAGTTTTTGATAAATGTTCATAATGATAAATAATTTCAGAAAGTAAAATAGTATTAAGATCAAATACTAGCAATGAATTTTTTATTTTTTTATTTGACAAATAATTTAAATCAATTATTGTTGATTTAAAATCAAATTTGTCTACTAGCGATTTTGTTATTAAAAATTTGTTTTCATAGTTAACTTCAGAATCTTGTGAATTAAATATATTTAAAATCGTTATTGACAACTTTTTAATTAAAATTAAAACTTTTATCAAAAGCCACACAACTAACTTAGATGATAAAAATTTATTAAAATGTTTTTTGTAAAAAATATACATAGCATTATAAAACCTACTAACATAGGTGAAGTTTTTATTGGTACTCTCACCCTTAAAATGAATTATTTTAACATCGCCTAAATAATAATTAAAATATCCGTTTTTTAAAGCCTTGTAAGAAAGATCAATATCTTCTCCATACATAAAATATTCCTCGTCAAAACCATTTACTTTATCATAAATACATTTTTCAGTAAACATAAAAGCTCCAGCTATCACATCAACATATCCTCTATCATCATTATTTAGACTTGAATAATAAAACTTAGATATACCAATTATTTTCATAAATGAACTTAATAAACCAGGGACAGTTCTTTTACTTTCTCTTAAAAAAACACCTGTTCCATCAATCATGTGACATCCAACAAAACCAACTTTTATACCAGATTCATAAAATTCTAAAATTTTAAAAAAAGTATCTTCATTTAATACAATATCAGGATTTAAAACACATATATATTTGCCACTAGCTTTACTTGCTCCAATATTATTTGCTTTTGAAAACCCCATATTGGTTTGATTTTCCACTAATAATACTGATGGATATTTATTTTTAATTATGTTACACGAATCGTCACTTGAAGAATTATCAACAACAATAATTTCAGATTTAATATCAGCTTTTAATAAAGATTTCTGGACACTATAAAGACAAAGTTCAAGAAATGAACTTGAATTGTAATTTACAATGATTACTGATAAAACCAATTTGTCTAAATTTTAATTGAACTTTCAAACGGAATTCTATTTATTATACTTCTACCAAGAGTAATTTCATCGGTATATTCTAAATCATCACCAACTGAAACTCCTCTTGCAATGGTAGATGTTACAACATCAAATTTATTTATAAGCTTGTAAATGTAAAAATTAGTAGTATCTCCTTCCATTGTAGAACTAAGAGCAAAAATAAGTTCTTTTACAACACCAGATTTTACCTTGTCTATTAAAGAGATTATATTTAAGTCATCAGGACCAATTCCGTCCATTGGTGATATCTTACCTCCTAAAACATGATATAAACCTTTAAATGAACTTGTGCTTTCTATCGCCATAACATCTCTTATATCTTCAACAACACATATAATTGAGTTATCTCTTTTAGGGTTTGCACATATTTCACAAGTATCAAAATCAGAAATATTATGACAGTTATTACAAAATTTAATGTTATTTCTCATCAACACTAACGCATTGGCTAGGTCTTCTGTCTGATTCTTTTGTTGTCTTAACATGTGTAGTGCTAATCTGAGAGCAGTTCTTTTACCTATTCCAGGTAACTGTGAGATTTCATTAACAGCATTTTGAATTAATTTTGAAGAGAATTCCATAAAACAAACTTACAAATTAAATGATTGTATTTATAAATGTTATCTAAATTATATTTTATATTATATAAGTTATAAATATGTATTTTAATATATTTACATATATGAGTTCAGGACATATATTAATAGTTATTTCATTGTATTTTGGTGTATTGTTATTAATCTCTAAACTAACTTCCAAAAATGATAATAATTTAGATTTTTTTAAGGCTGGAAAAAAAGCTCCTTGGTATCTAGTAGCTTTTGGAATGGTAGGTGCTTCTCTGTCTGGCGTTACATTTATTTCTGTTCCTGGATGGATTGAAAGTTCACAATTTAGCTATCTACAAGTAGTTTTAGGATACTTTGCTGGTTACCTGGTTGTTAGCAATGTCTTACTTCCAGTCTACTACAAGTTAAATGTTACATCGATATATGAATATTTAAATACTAGGTTTGGCTACACAGCTCATAAAACTGGTGCTGTATATTTCTTTATTTCAAGACTTTTAGGTGCTTCATTTAGATTGTTTTTAGTAGCTATAGTATTGCAACAATTTGTTTTTGAAAAATGGGGTATTCCATATTTCGTCACTGTTATTATTTCTGTACTATTGATTTGGATTTATACAAATAAAGGAGGGATAAAAACAATAATTTGGACTGACAGCTTACAAACTTTATTTATGCTTTTAGCGGTAGGTATTTCCATTTATGAAATATTAAACAGCTTAAATTGGACATTTTTTGATTATATAAACTCCGAAGATTTTGCTAAGTATAACAAAATTTTTTATTTAGATAATATTTATAGTAAAGAATATTTTTTTAAATCTTTTATTGGTGGAGCGTTTGTCACTATTTGTATGACTGGTTTGGACCAGGACATGATGCAAAAAAACTTAGCATGTAAATCATTAAAAGATGCCCAAAAAAATATGTTATGGTTTAGTGTTGTTTTAGTAATAGTGACTACTCTATTTATGGTTTTAGGAAGTTTATTATTTGTTTATAAAGCAAAAAATGGTATTGAAATACCAATGCTAGACGGACAAATAAAAACAGATTTATTATTTCCAGAAATTGCACTTAACGGAGATCTTGGAATTGTATTATCTCTAACTTTTATATTAGGTTTAATCGCTGCAGCATACAGTAGTGCAGATAGTGCATTAACTTCTTTAACAACTTCCTATTGTATAGACTTTATCGACTTTGAAAAAAAGACTGAAAAAGAGCAATTAATTTTAAGGAAGAAAGTTCACATTTGGATGAGTTTAATTCTTGTAATAATAATTATATCTTTCAAATACCTTTTGAGCTCTAATGTAATTGATAGCTTGTTAAGGGTAGCTAGCTATACCTATGGACCTCTTCTTGGTTTATTTTCTTTTGGATTATTTACAAAATATAAAATAGATGAACGTAAATTAATTTCAGTAGTTATTTTGGCTCCAATTTTAACGTTTATTATAAGTTATTCTCCTACGCTTTATACCTATTTATTTGTTAATATTGATATTGAATGCAATAATACATTGTGGGAATGCTCAATTAATTATGCAAAAAGTAATTTTTATAACTTTGGATATGAATTACTCCCAATTAATGGAACATTAACATACATTGGATTATATTTAATAAAAACTAAACAAATATGAAATTTAAATTCCTCTCGGTTATATTAATTTTAGTACTTTATGGTTGTGATGTCGACGATCCAGCTCCAATTATTAATCAACCACCAGTGTCTTTGACAGAAAATATTGAGGTTTATAACCCTGACTTAATTAGCAATGACTATATATTAGCTGTTGAAAATTCGTCAACCACGTCATATCTTTTGAACAAAGAAGGAGATAAAATATTTACATGGAATTTTACAAACACAACTGGAAATGACTTAGAACTTTTAAATGACGGTAGTATTATTGGGTTATTTAAAGATCAAAACCCATCGATAGATTTTGGAGGATTTGGTGGCACTGCGAAAATTATTAACAACAGTGGTATTACAATTTGGGAATATACAGTTAGCGATAACAATAGTATAGCTCACCACGATGTGGAAATTTTGCCAAATGGAAATGTTCTTATGATCGTTTGGGAAAGAATTCAAAATCAAATTGCAGTTGAAAATGGAGTCGATTTTGAAAACGATATTTTTATTGAAAAAATAATTGAAATTAACAGATCTTCAAATACAGTTGTATGGGAATGGAATAGTTGGAATCATATTATCCAAGATAAGTTTGAAAGCCTACCTAACTATGGTGATATTAATGAAAACCCAAATAAAATTAATATTAATTATACAGTTGATAATCCACCTGGTGGGAATTTTTTTATTAATGGAGATATAATGCATGCCAATGGACTTGATTATGATGAAAGTAATGATTTAATTTACTTGAGTGTTAACTACTATGATGAAGTTTGGGTAATAGACCATAGTACAACTTTGGATGAATCTAATTCATCTAGTGGAGGTAATTATGATAAAGGCGGAGATTTAATTTATCGTTTTGGAAATCCTAATACTTACAACAGCTTGGGAGATAAAATATTTGATAAACAACACTTTCCTAACTTATTGGAAGATGGTGAAGTTGGTGAGGGAAATATTTTAATTTATGCTAACGGACTTGCTGATCAACAATCAACTATATATGAGCTAGAAATGCCAACAAATTTTGATTTATTACCAAATTCTAATAATGAGCCAAACATTGTATGGAGCTTTACTGATGAAAACCTTTATGCTCTTAAACTTTGCGGAGCAATCAGGTTATCAAATGGTAACACTTTAATTACCGAATCAGATTATGGGTTTTGGGAAGTCACGATGGATGGAGAAGTTGTTTGGAAATATAAAAAAGATGAACAAACAGATTTTTTTTGGAGATCTTACCATTACGAGCCTACTAGCGATGCTATTTCTAATCTGGGTTTTTAAATCACAAATAGTAATAAACATTTTAGCTTTAATAAATTCTAATAATAAATGTCAGTTTGTCAGTTTAAATGCTTTGGCATTCTTATTGAAGGTTAAATATCAAACTTTAAATAATTAAAAATGAAAAAAGGTAATATTAATGTTTCTGTAGAGAACATATTTCCATTAATTAAGAAATTTCTATACAGTGATCACGAAATATTTTTAAGAGAATTAATTAGTAATGCTACGGATGCCACACTAAAATTAAAGCATCTTTCTAGCATTGGTAAAGAAAAAATTAAATATGAAGACCCAATTATTGAGGTAAAAGTTGATAAAAAAGGGAAAAAACTTCACATCATCGATCAAGGTTTAGGAATGTCAGCTGATGAAATTGAAAAATACATAAACCAAGTTGCTTTTTCTGGAGCAGAAGAGTTTTTAGAAAAATATAAAGACTCAGCAAAAGATTCAGGAATTATAGGACATTTTGGATTAGGATTTTATTCTGCATTTATGGTTTCAAGTAAAGTTGAAATTATTTCAAAATCCTACAGAGGAGATGATGCTGCGCATTGGTCTTGTGATGGATCACCAAATTTTACTTTAAAAAAATCTAAAAAGAAAGATAGAGGTACTGAAATAATTCTACATATTGATAAAGACTCAAAAGAGTTTTTAGAAGATTCTAAAATAACTGAACTACTTACAAAGTATAATAAGTTCATGCCAGTTCCTATAAAATTTGGAACTAAGGAAGAAGAATTACCATTACCAGAGAATGCGGAAAAAGATGCGGTAGCTGAAAAAATAACTGTTGATAATATTATTAATAATCCTAAGCCCGCTTGGACAAAGCAGCCGAAAGACTTAGAGGATCAAGATTACAAGAGTTTTTATAAAGAATTGTATCCTATGCAATTTGAAGAACCTTTATTTAATATTCATTTAAATGTTGACTACCCTTTTAACTTAACTGGAATTTTATACTTTCCAAAAATAAATAATGATTTAAATATTCAGAAAGATAGAATTCAACTTTATCAAAATCAAGTATTTGTAACTGATAACGTTGAAGGAATAGTCCCTGAGTTTTTAACAATGTTAAGAGGAGTTATTGATTCTCCTGACATTCCCTTAAACGTATCCAGGTCTTATTTACAAGCCGATGGTGCAGTTAAAAAAATATCATCTTATATAAGTCGAAAAGTAGCAGACAAACTAAATTCTTTATTCAAAAACAGTAGAGAAGATTTTGAGAAAAAATGGAATGACATCAAGATAGTAATTGAATATGGAATGTTAAGTGATGAGAAGTTTTTTGATAAAGCTGACAAATTTGCCTTGTATCCTTCTGTTGATAATAAATATTATACTTTAACAGAACTGACTGATAAAATAAAGGATAATCAAACAGACAAAGATGATAAATTAGTTGTTTTATATGCTTCTAACAAAGTTGATCAACATAGTTATATCGAAACAGCTAAAAGAAAAGGCTATGAAGTTTTACTTTTAGATTCTCCAATTATTGGGCATCTAATTCAAAAACTTGAAGGTTCTAA
>JADHRR010000021.1:0-21794 GCA_016777305.1 Flavobacteriaceae bacterium | reverse complement strand
CTAAGTCTTCAGATTGACTTCCATGCAGTACAGTTCCTTTTGGGGTTAAAATTGCACCAGAGGGAAAATCACGTTCTTCTTCGCCACTATTTAAAATAGAAAAGTTATCTATTGAGCCTACATTTGAAGTAACAACTAGCGCGAGTTTTGCATTCGTTGAATCTCTTAAAATTAAATTATTAAGATGTTCTGTTATTCTAATTTTGTATTTAACACCCTCCCCAGTAATTGAATCTCCATCTCTAGTTAGTGGCTCTAAATGATTAATTTTAGCATTTATTGTTGTAGAACTTACTGACTGATCAAGAAAATAATCAATAAGCGCAGTGTTTTGTTCAAAATTATACAAGTAAATTCTATCAGGTTCAGATCCAATGTCTTGAATCTGATCGACAAAAAACTCTATATAAGCCTCATTGATAATCTTATTGGCTATTTCATTTTCCTCATCATAGAACGAATTTTTGAAATGGTCAAATGCATTTACCATCACTCCATTATCGTCTTCGATATCTCCACTAAATAAATCTACAGTTGACATGTATCCTTCACCACCTTTGAGGTAAATTCTTTCATCTCCTTCAACAGTATTCGAGTTTGAAACATCTACTTGAAAATTATTTTCATATATATTGACTAAATTATCAGTAAAGTTTAGTACATATTCATTTTGACTTGTAATAGTTTCTGTTGAAGTACCACCAGAATCAGTATCACTGTCAGTACTAGTTTCAGAGGTATAATGTATTGTAAGTTTAGTGTTTGATGAAGCAAAATTTAATAACATCATTGATCCTTCTGAGTTAACTCCATCAGCCTTGATGTAAAGACCTCTAAAAAATTCTTTAAATGTATTAGGGTTTATCAGTTCAGGATTACCTTCGTTTTCAAAAAATAAACTTTGCCAAAAATTGTCATTTGGGTTATTTAATTTTAATCTAACTGCTGGAGCTATACTACTTGCTACATAACTTTCTCCAAGAGAATCAAGTGAGGTTAGATCTATTCTTTCTGAACTTGGAATAAAATCATCTGATCCATCACCTATTATGCCAGATTCATATAGTAACTCTGCTTCAATTTCTGATTGATTTATAGATTCAGAATTAGATAATGCACCATTAGAATAATAGTTTTGAGAATCACTAAAATCTCCACTCGGGTTAAAATCTCTCAAATAAAAATTACTTTTATAAACATAAAGTTTAGTTGCTGTATTTCCATATACAGAATCAATTTCATAACTTATATTTCCATCATCATCAGTATCAACTCCTCTACTGTAATACGGAATAGTTAGAACAACAGAATCTAATACTACATTTTCACCAAAGGATGGACTGAACTCTGCAGGAACAACTTGTCCCAAAAAACTCGCCTTACTTTCCCCATAAAAAGGATTGTTATTATATCCCAACATAAATGAGGGTAAATTATTAGATTTCACCGGATTTAATCTTAGGTTTGAAGCAACTATTGGATAGTCAATTGATGAAGTATTAAAATTAATTGCATTTTCAGCACTTATAACATCTGAATCTATACTAGCAAACTCTTTATCACATGAATATATAAGAATGATAAAGAAAACGGATAATAATTTGATATTTTTCATTTATTGATTTAAAACTTCGTTTTTATAAAATTCTGTATATGTTTCAGAAAAAGTTTCTCGTGTTTGATAATTTAAGACAGGTTTTTTAGAAGAATTTAAATGATCTTGAACTTTTTTTGGAATTTCTTGAGAACCTAAAATTATAGCATCAGAAAAGTCAATAGCATTTTTCATTAAATTATTGTATGATGGGTCTTTTAGCCCTTTAATTAGTTCTTCGTTTATTTCATCAAATAAAATTTTGTCAACTAACTTTTTGTTTAAACTCTCATCAAATGATTTGTCATATACTGAAGTAACTATTTTGCTGTTTTCAAAAACAGGCTCATCTTTATAGTAAGTTTTTAGGTATAGTGGAAAAAGAGAAGCCATCCATCCGTGAACATGGATTATGTCAGGTGACCAGTTTAATTTTTTAACTGTTTCAATTACACCTTTTGCAAAAAAGATTGCTCTTTCGTCATTATCACCATGAAGCTTGCCATTCTCGTCAGCAAAAGTAGATTTTCTCTTAAAATACTCTTCATTATCTATAAAATAAACTTGTATTCTTTCTTTTGGAATAGAAGCAACCTTAATAATTAAAGGCATATCTAAATCATCAATAACCAAATTAATTCCCGACAATCTAATAACTTCGTGTAACTGGTGTCTTCTTTCATTAATATTACCGTACCTAGGCATAAATATTCTAATCTGTCCACCTTGTTTATTTATCATTTTAGGAATTTCAAAAGACATTGATGAAATTTCATTTTCAGGAAGATAAGGGACAACTTCTGATGACACATATAATATTTTTTTCTCTTTCATTTCCATGTATTAAAATTATTAACTGCAAAAAGTAGCAAAATTACAAAAATTATGCAGATTAATTGTAATATATTAAATTTGCGTGCTGTTAAAGTTTTATTAAAATGAAGATATTTTATAATAAATTAGAGCTAATTGAACACTTAAATCAACTAAGAAAATTAGGCATAAGCATTGGTTTTGTTCCTACCATGGGGGCTTTACATAAAGGTCATTTGTCATTATTAAAGAAATCATCTTCAAATAATAAAGTGTCAGTTGTTAGTATATTTATTAATCCCACTCAGTTTAATAGTTCCTCGGATTTATCTACCTATCCAAATAATTTAAAAGAAGATTGTAGTCTGTTAAAAAGCATTTCTGAAGAAGTTTTAGTTTTTGCTCCAGACTCAAAAGAAATATATGGAAATAAAATGTATGTTAAATCATTTAATTTCAAAGGACTTGATAAATTTATGGAGGGAGAATTTAGAAACAATCATTTCCAGGGCGTTGCAACAGTTGTTGAACTTTTATTAGATATTGTAAAGCCTGATAGAGCATATTTTGGAGAAAAAGATTTTCAACAATTACAGATAATTAAAAGTTTAAAAACCAATATTAAAATTATTGGCTGTGAAACCCAAAGAGAAAAGAGTGGCTTAGCCTTAAGCTCGCGAAACAATAAACTTTCTTCAAAATCTAAAAAAGTAGCTTCTAATATTTTTAAGAGTCTAACTTTTTTAAAATCCAACATATCAAATTACAATATTAAAGATTTAACAAATACAGTTATCGATAACATCAATTCTTTTGATCAAATGAATTTAGAATATTTAATTATCGCTGATGAAGATAAATTAGTTCCCACTGATTCTATAAATTTTAAAAAAAAATATAGAGCTTTTATCTCTGTTTTTGTTGACGGAATCAGATTAATTGATAATATTGCACTTAATTAAATCTTAGATGAAAATTCAAATTTTAAAATCAAAAATTCACAGAGTTAGAGTAACAGGAGCTGACTTAAATTATATCGGCAGTATTACCATTGATGAAGATTTAATGGATGCTGCTAATATAATAGAGGGAGAAAAAATTCAAATAGTTAATAATAATAACGGTGAAAGATTTGACACTTACGTTATTCCAGGTAAAAGAAATTCAGGAGAAATAACCGTCAATGGAGCTGCTGCTAGAAAGGTTCAGGTTGGCGATATTCTTATTTTAATTACATATGCTTTTATGTCTTTGAAGAAAGCAAAATCTTTTAACCCTGCTATTGTGTTTCCTGATGAAAAAACTAATTTATTAAAATAGCTTTTTTGAATAAAATAATAATAAAGTCCATAAAAATTATTTTACCCATTTCAATTGGGTTAATACTTGTAGTTTATTCATTTTCAAAAATCTCTATTAATCAAATTCTTTTTTATCTGCAAAAATCTAATCCTTATTGGATTTTACTTGGTATTTTTTTTGGGACTTTAAGTCATATTTCAAGATCTTATCGATGGAATTATCTGCTAAATCCATTAGGCTACAAGATTACTTTTTTAAATAGCTTTTTTGCTGTATTTTCTGCTTACTTAATTAATTTTACAGTTCCACGAGCTGGGGATGTAGCAAGAGCAACTATAATTTCTAAATACGAAAACATTCCTTTCGACAAAACACTTGGAACCGTTATAGCGGAAAGAATTGCAGATTTGATTTGCGCTTTTTCAATCATATGTTTGGCAGTTTTTTTAAAAAAAGAATTTATAATAAATTTAATTTCAGAAAAATTTAATTCAATGAGTGTATTTTCATTGTTTTTTATTTCAAGTGTAATTATTTTACTCATTATCGGATTAAATTATTTTTTCCCCAACTTGTTAATTAAGATCAAAGTATTTTTAAAAGGGATCTTTGATGGTGTCTTAACAATAACTAAAATGCAAAATAGATGGGCATTTATTTTTCATACCATTTTTATTTGGGTCATGTATGTACTTATGTTTTATGTTACATCTTTATCAATGCAAGAAATTAATGATATATCTTTTGCTCCAATTTTAATAGGTTTCATACTTGGAATGTTTTCAATAGGAGCAACCAACGGAGGAATTGGAACATATCCTGAAGCTGTTGTAATTGCATTTTCTCTTTTTAGTATTGCTGAAGATCCAAGCCGTGCTTTTGGTTGGATTATGTGGTCTTCTCAAACAATAATGATTATTATTTTTGGAGGAATCTCGCTTTTATTACTTCCTGTTTATAACAATCACAGAAATAAGTCAATTACCAATTAATTTTTTACATATTTTACTACCTTCACATTGATAAAAAATATTAACAATATATATGTTTAAAATTAAGTCCCTAGTTCTGTATTTTTTTATAAATATCTCTTTTTCTCAAACTATTTATGATAGTTTTGAATCTGAATTTTTGAACGATTCTCGTGAGTTGAAAATTCAATTACCTAGAAACTATGATAACAATGTTAAAAAAGACTACCCTCTAATTATTGTTTTTGATGGCGATTATATGTTTGAGGCTGTTTCAGGCAGTGTTGATTATTTATCATATTGGGGAGATATTCCTGAGTCCATAATAGTTGGAGTTAATCAAATTGATTCAAGATATGATGACTGCAGTGTTTTAGATAATATCGATTTTATTCCTATCACCTCAAGTGCAAATTTCTTTGATTTTATTTCTCAAGAGTTGATTCCTTTTTTTGATAAAAACTATCGAACTACAAAATTTAAAGTAGCTGTCGGACACGAGGCTACTGCAAATTATATTAATTATTTTTTGTTAAACAATAAAACTTCAATTTCAGGTTTTATAGCTATTAGTCCAAAGTTTTCATACAATATGGAGAATTACATAATCAAAAGATTTGATAAAATTAAAAGTAATATTTTCTATTATTTAGTTAGCTCTAATACAGACTTTAAGTCAATAAACGAGAGGACAAAAATGTTGTCTGAAAATCTTTTGACTTTAAATAATGATTTAGTATCATTTAAATATAAACAGCATGAAAATCTGACTCATTATAATTTACCTATACATTCAATTTCAGAAGGTATTGAACATGTATTTGCTACTTATTCAGCCATTAATTCTATAGAATATGACTCATTTTTAAGTAAAATTCAAACCTCTCCTGTCAAATATTTGATTGACAAATATGATAATATTTATAACTATTACGGAGTAAATAAAGAAATTCTAATTAATGATTTTAGAGCTGTTGAAAAATACATTGAAGAAAGTGAGCAGTATAAATACTTCAAAGATCTTTCAAAATTAGCTATTGATAAATACCCAAAAACAATTTTAGGAAGCTATTTTATGGGCCTCTATCACGAAAGGAATGGAGATATTAGAAAAGCAATGCATATATATAGATCTGCATATACTCTAGAGGATGTTAAAGGAATTACAAAAGATGAGTTGTTAGAAAAGGCAGATTTAATTAATCAAGATTTACAGTACTAATGAGTAAAGTTAAAACAACTTTTATTTGTAATAATTGCGGAACCAATTTCCCAAAATGGCAAGGTCAGTGTACATCATGTAAAAGCTGGAATTCTATTTCTGAAGAAGTTATTTTAAAAACCAATAGTAACTCTTGGGAGACCGAAACCGTTAAAAGTGTTAAATCAAATACTCCTCAAAAGATCTCAAATATTGTTTACAAAGAAGAGGATAGATTAGTAACCTCAGACACTGAATTTAATAGGGTTCTAGGTGGAGGCATTGTGCCTGGATCCCTTACTTTATTAGGAGGTGAACCAGGGATTGGGAAAAGTACATTATTACTACAAATAGCCATTAGGCTTCCATACTCTACACTTTATGTTTCTGGCGAAGAGAGTCAAAGTCAAATTAAAATGAGGGCCAATAGAATGAATTACGAAAGTGATGATTGTTATGTTTTAACTGAGATTAGTTTGGAAAGTATATTTAAGCAAATTCAAAAAACACAACCTCAAATATTAATTATAGATTCTATTCAAACATTAAAAACTGAATTAGTAGATTCAGCACCTGGAAGTGTATCTCAAATAAAAACTTGTACTTCTGAATTAATCAATTTTGCAAAAAAAACAGCCACTCCAGTTATTATAATTGGACACATTACAAAAGATGGAAATATTGCTGGCCCAAAGATATTAGAGCATATGGTAGACACTGTACTTCAATTCGAAGGAGACAGGAATCATGTTTACAGAATTTTAAGAGTAAATAAAAACAGATTTGGGTCAACAAATGAGATTGGTGTTTATGAGATGAATATTAAAGGGTTAAAAGAAATCACTAATCCATCTGAGATATTAATTTCTAAAAAAAATCAAGAACTTAGCGGGAATGCAATATCAGCAACAATAGAAGGAATGAGGCCTTTTATGATTGAAGTTCAGGCATTGGTAAGTACAGCAGTTTACGGTACTCCACAAAGAAGTTCAACTGGATATAATTCAAAGAGATTAAATATGCTCTTGGCTGTATTAGAAAAAAGAGTTGGTTTTAGATTAGCTTCAAAAGATGTTTTTTTGAACATTACAGGTGGAATTTCTGTGGACGATACTGCACTTGACCTTGCTATTGTTGCTGCTATTATCTCATCGAACGAAGACTTAGTTTTAAATGAAAAATATTGTTTTGCAGCAGAGGTTGGCCTTTCTGGTGAAATAAGACCCGTACAAAGACTAGAACAAAGAATTGCTGAAGCTGAAAAACTTGGGTTTTCAAAAATATTTATTTCAAAATTTAGTAAGCTTAATATCTCTACGAAATCCATTAAAATTATATTTTTATCAAAGATTGAAGATTTAATCAATAATTTAAATTAATTTCAAGAGGCACTTCTAACAAGAATATAACTAAATTTAGTATTTTCGCAACTAGTTTAAAAAACATGATATTTCCTGATTATAATAATTTAAATCTTTCTAAAATAGGTGATCAAATTTTAACCTATTGGAAGGATAATAATATTTTTGAAAAGTCAGTTCAATCAAGAGAAGGCGCAAAGCCATTTATTTTTTTTGAAGGACCTCCTTCTGCAAATGGACTTCCCGGAATTCACCATGTATTAGCTAGAACAATTAAAGATATTTTCCCTAGATATAAAACTATGAAAGGCTTTCAGGTAAATAGAAAAGCAGGGTGGGACACCCATGGTTTACCAATTGAACTCGGAGTCGAAAAAAAATTAGGAATCACTAAGGAAGATATTGGCTCAAAAATCTCTGTCGAAGATTACAACTCAGAGTGTAAGAAAGAGGTAATGAAGTACACTCATATATGGAATGATTTGACTTCTAAAATGGGCTATTGGGTAAACATGAATGACCCATATATTACATATGAATCAAAATATATGGAAAGTGTATGGTGGTTGTTAAAACAAATCTATAATAAGAATTTAATATACAAAGGTTATACAATACAACCATATTCACCTAAAGCAGGGACTGGATTAAGTTCTCACGAATTGAATCAACCAGGGACTTACCAAGACGTTACTGACACTACAGTTACTGCTCAATTTAAGGCAGTTGAAAATACTTTACCTAGCTTTTTGCAAATAAACTCTCCTGTATATTTTTTAGCTTGGACTACTACCCCTTGGACTCTACCTAGTAATACAGCGTTAACAGTTGGTTCCAAGATTGAATATGTGTTAGTAAAATCTTATAATCAATATACCTTTGAACCTACAAATGTAATACTAGCTAAAGCTTTAGTGGCAAAACAATTTAATGGTAAATACTTTGAAGTTAATAATTCAGACGATTTAGTTCATTTTAAAAATGAAGATAAAAAAATCCCTTACTTCATTTGTAGTTCATTTAAAGGAAAAGATTTACTTGATGTTAAATATGAGCAACTTTTAGATTATGCATTGCCTTATGATAATCCAGAGAATGCATTTCGAGTTATTGCGGGCGACTTTGTTACAACTGAAGACGGAACAGGTATAGTTCATACGGCACCTACTTTTGGAGCTGATGATGCCCTAGTAGCAAAACAAGCCAGCCCTGAAATACCCCCGTTACTTGTGAAAGATGAAAATGATAATTTAGTGCCACTGGTAGATTTACAAGGAAAGTTTAGGCCAGAAATGAAAGAATTTGCTGGCAAATTCGTAAAAAACGAATACTATAGTGATAATAATATCCCAGATAAATCAATTGATGTAGAGTTAGCAATTAAATTAAAAATTGAAAATAAAGCATTTAAAGTAGAGAAATACAAACATAGTTATCCTAATTGTTGGAGAACTGACAAGCCTATCCTTTACTATCCACTGGACTCTTGGTTCATTAAAGTTTCAGAATTCAAAGAGGATATGTATAGCTTAAATAAAAGTATTAATTGGAAACCAAAATCTACTGGTGAGGGAAGGTTTGGCAATTGGTTAGAAAATGCTAATGACTGGAATTTGTCTAGGTCAAGATTTTGGGGAATTCCATTACCTATCTGGAGAACTGATGACGGTAAAGAAGTTATTTGTATTGGCTCAATTGAAGAATTAAAAGATGAAATGCAACAAGCTATTACTGCAGGTTTTATGCGGGAAGATATATATAAAGAATTTGTTGTAAATGATTTCTCTAAAACAAATTATGATAAAGTCGATTTACATAAAAACATTGTTGATAAAATTATTTTATGTTCAAACACTGGTAAAAAGATGTTTAGAGAAACAGACTTAATAGATGTTTGGTTTGATTCAGGCAGTATGCCTTATGCTCAGTGGCACTATCCTTTTGAAAACAAAACTCTAATTAATGATAATAAGGCATTCCCTGCAGATTTTATTGCTGAAGGAGTTGATCAGACAAGAGGTTGGTTTTACACCCTTCATGCGATAGGAACTTCAGTTTTTAATTCCATTGCTTATAAAAATGTGGTTTCTAATGGATTAGTTTTGGATAAAAATGGACAAAAGATGTCTAAAAGATTAGGAAATGCAGTTGACCCATTTACTACAATAGCAAACTATGGGCCAGATGCAACTAGATGGTACATGATTTCAAACTCTAACCCCTGGGACAATTTAAAATTTGATATTAATGGAATTGAAGAGGTTAAAAGAAAATTTTTTGGGACCCTGTACAATACATATTCCTTTTTTGTGCTTTATGCTAATATTGATAAATTTGATTATTCTGAAGATGAAATAGAAATTAGCAGCAGACCTGAAATTGACAGATGGATTTTATCTGAGCTAAATACTTTGATTAAAAATGTAGATAAATTTTATTCTGAATATGAGCCAACTAAAGTCGCTAGAACTATTTCTGACTTCACGGTTGAGATATTAAGTAACTGGTATGTACGACTTTCTAGAAGAAGATTTTGGAAAGGAGATTATGAGTCGGATAAAATATCAGCTTACCAAACTCTTTATACTTGTCTTATAACCATTTCAAAATTAGCAGCTCCAATTGCTCCATTTTTTATGGATAAATTATTTCTAGATTTAACCAAAAATATTTCAAAAATAGAGGAAGAGAGTGTACACTTAACTACTTTTCCAATTTCTAATGAGCTATTGATTGACTCTGATTTGGAAAGAAAAATGAAATATGCTCAAAAGATTTCTTCATTGACTCTATCTCTTAGAGCTAAAGAAAAAATAAAAGTTAGACAGCCTTTAAATAAGATTATGATTCCTGTTTCTAATTCTGATCAAAAAAACGAAATTGAAGCAGTCTCTGATTTAATCAAAAATGAGGTGAATGTTAAAGAAATTCAACTATTAGAGGGTGCGTCAGATATTTTAGTTAAAAACATTAAACCCAACTTTAAAACACTTGGACCAAAGTATGGCAAATTAATGAAAGATATTTCAAATGTCGTTAGCAAGTTAAATGCTAACGATATAAAAAAATTAGAACAAACTGGTAATATTGAACTTGCCGTTAATGAAAAAAGTATTATTTTCGAGATTAGTGATTTTGAAATAGTATCTCAAGATATTGAAGGCTGGCTAGTAGCACATGAAGGAGCACTAACGGTTGCTTTAGATATCGTGATCGATAAAAATTTAAAAGACGAAGGAATCTCAAGAGAGTTTGTAAGTAAAATACAAACTATGAGAAAGAACTCAGGTTTTGAAGTTACTGATAGAATAAATATTGTTATTGAACACGATTCTAATATTATAGAAGCAATTGACAATAATATAAATTATATAAAATCTGAAACTTTAGCGAAGGATTTAAAAATTGTGTTTGAGTTAAAAGATGGAGATGAAATATCTTTCGATGATGTTAAAACAAAAATAAGTATAAATAAAATTTAAAGACATGTCTGCAGAAAACACATACAAATATTCCGATAAGGATCTAGCAATATTTAAAAAATTAATTACAGAAAAAATTAGCAAAGCTAATCATGATTTAGAGCTAATAAAAAGCGCTTATTTAAATGACCATAATAACGGCACTGAAGACACTTCTCCTACATTTAAAGCTTTTGATGAAGGTAGTGCTGTTATGAGTAAAGAATCTAATTCTCAATTAGCTATTCGTCAAGAAAAGTTTATAAGGGATTTAAAAACAGCTCTTATAAGAATAGAAAATAAGACCTATGGAATATGCAGGGTAACTGGAAAACTAATTAATAAAAAAAGATTAGAATTAGTTCCACATGCAACCTTAAGTATTGAAGCTAAAAATATGCAAACGTAATTTCTACATATAAAAATTTGGTCATACCATAGCTTGATCAGTTACTATATAATTAATTCTAACGAATTTTCCTTTTAAAGGTATTTCTTCTTCTGCGTGAATAACCTTTAAATGATAATATATTGGCAAGACCTGAGAGAAAGATAGAAATAAAGGATTTTTTTGTTTTCATTTTCAAAAGATAACAATTTTTAATAAAGTGTTAAATAATTTACCTTTGGGATATGACTACAATTGAATTAAACAATACAATTAGATATCTACCTAATAGCCCAGGTGTTTATCAGTTTTTAAATTCAGATGATGTTATTATATACGTTGGAAAAGCTAAAAGTTTAAAAAATAGGGTTGGCTCTTATTTTAAACAAAATCACAAAGACGGAAAAACTAATTCTCTTGTAAAAAACATTCACAACATTATACATGTCGTTGTAAAAACAGAGTCTGACGCTTTGCTTTTAGAAAATAGTCTAATTAAAAAATTTCAACCTAAATACAATATCCTTTTAAAAGATGACAAGTCTTACCCATGGATATGCATAAAAAATGAAAGATTTCCTAGAATTTTTTATACAAGAAAAATGATAAAAGACGGATCCGACTATTATGGGCCATATACTAGTTTGAGGGTTGTTAAAACAATTTTGAACATAGTTTCTAGTTTGTATAAATTAAGAACATGTTCTTATGACCTTAACAAGAAAAAAATTGAAGATAAAAAATATAAAGTTTGTTTAGAGTTCCATATTGGAAATTGTCATGGACCTTGTGAGGGTTTAGAGGAAGAAGAAAATTACAACAAAAATATTTTAGAAATTAAGGATATACTTAGAGGAAACTTTAAAAACTCGCTTTATTCCTTTAAAAGCGAAATGAAGGAGCTGTCTAATAATTTAAAATTTGAAGAAGCTAATTTGATAAAATCAAAAATAAAAGCATTAGAAAATTATCAATACAAATCCACCGTTGTAAGTCCTAAAATATCTAATGTTGATGTGTTTTCTTATGTTAAGGATGAAAATTTTGTGTATGTTAATTTTCTGCAAATTTCACTTGGATCAATAGTTAGATCTTTTAATCTTGAAATTAAATCAAAAATTGATGAAGGAATAAAGAAAATCCTGGAATTGGCTGCAATTGAAATAAGGTTAAAGTTTAAATCTGATTCACCAATTGTATACTCCATAATTCCTTTAGATCTTGGAGAAAATATTAAAATAGAAATCCCTAAAATTGGAGATAAAAGAAAAATTTTAGATCTATCACTTAAAAATGCAATTCAATTTAAGTTTGATAGGTTAAAACAAATTAAGATTGTTGACCCAGAGAGGCATCAAAACAGAATATTAAAACGTCTAAAAGATGATCTAGGTTTAGATCATACACCAATTCATATTGAATGTTTTGATAATTCAAATACTCAAGGAACAAACCCTACTTCTGCTTGTGTGGTTTTTAAAAACGCAAAACCTAGTAAAAAAGATTATAGACACTTTAATATTAAAACAGTGGATGGGCCAGATGATTATGCATCGATGGAAGAAGTTGTTTTTAGAAGGTATAGTAGGTTATTAAATGAGAATAAAAGTTTGCCACAACTCATTGTTATTGATGGTGGTAAAGGACAACTTTCAGCAGCTTTAAAGAGTTTAGTCAAACTGAAATTAGAAAATACAATTTCGATTATAGGTATTGCTAAAAGGCTTGAAGAAATTTATTTTGTTAATGATTCTACACCTCTATTTTTAGATAAAAAATCAGAAAGTCTAATTTTAATCCAAAAGTTAAGAAATGAGGCTCATAGATTTAGTTTAAAGCTTCACAGAAATAAGCGAAGTGAAAATACTTTCACAAATGAATTAGATAATATCAAAGGGATTGGGGACTTAACCAGAATTAAATTATTAAAAACTTTTAAATCAAATAATAACATCTCTAAACTTTCGATTATAGAACTTCAAAAAGCTATTGGCAATTCTAAAGGAAAATTGGTTTATGATTACTATAATAAGTTAAATGTTTAATAAGTTTATTATTTTTAGCTTAATTCTTCAGTATGAAAAAAACATTAATATTAATTTTCTTCATTTCAATTTTATGTTTTGGACAAGACCAATCACCATATAAAAATGGTGAATGGTTAAATTTTAAACTTTCATACAGTGGTTGGATTAAAGCTGGTAAAGCGTCCCTAACATTAAAAGAAGATAAACTTAATGAACTTTATCATGTCAAAGCAATTGGAAAAACTACAGGACCTATAAAGTGGTTTTTTAAAGTAGAGGATTATTACCAAAGCTATTTCTCAAACAAAACAGGTCTGCCCAAAAAATTCATTAGAAAAATTAATGAGGGTGGACATACTAAAAACTTAATTATTGATTTTGACCAAACAACTAATAAAGCTATTGTAAATAATATTAAAAAAAACTCAGTAAAAGAGTTTGTAACCAAACCTAATGTTCATGACATGCTATCTGTGTTTTATTTTCTAAGAAACAACTATAGCTTAGATCAAATAAAAAAAACCAAAGATTTATCGGTAGATATGTTTTTTGATTCAGAAAACTATGAATTTAAAATGAAGTTTTTAGGGTTAGATACTATAAATACCAAATTCGGAAAAATTAAATGTATTAAACTTAGACCATTTGTTCAGTCAGGAAGAGTGTTTAAAGAAAAAGAAAGTTTAACTTTGTGGATAAGTGCTGACAACAATAAAATCCCTATAAGAATTAAAGCAGATTTAGTTGTTGGCTCTATAAGAGTCGATTTAGATGCATTCAGTGGTTTAAATCATCCTTTTGAAATTAATTTTTAAATATGGCTAAAAAATCAAAACTTGATTCTGTAATTTTTGAACTTAAAGAAAAGCATGAAGCCTTATCACAAGATACTAGTTTATTTCTAGAGGGCTTTTTACACTCTAAGCAGCTAACATATTGGGATTATATTAATACTGATGCTCTTTTAAATTTACAAATTCAAAGAACAGATTTTCCTGATGAAATGGTTTTTATAACTTATCATCAAATCAATGAACTTATTTTTAAAATGATTTTGTGGGAGATTCAACAAGTTGCTGATTCAAAAAATATTAGTGTAGATTTTTTTGAAGATAAAATTATGCGAGTGAGTAGGTATTTTGATATGCTGACCACTTCATTTAACATTATGCTCAAAGGAATGTCTGTTGAACAGTATAATAAATTTAGACTTTCTCTTAGTCCAGCAAGTGGTTTCCAAAGTTTTCAATATAGGTTAATCGAATTTGCTTCAACAGAACTAATAAACTTAATTGATATTAGGTTTAGAAAGACTATTGATAGAAACACTCCCTTTGAACACGCATTTGATCACTTATATTGGCAAGCGGCTGGAAAAGATTTTAAAACAGGAAAAAAGTCTCAGTTATTGTTAAGTTTTGAAAAAAAATATAAAGAAAGATTTATCACTTTTATGAAGGTTTATAACACAAGAAACTTGTGGTCTAGCTATAAATCTCTCTCAAAGAAGAATCAGGCCAATAAGAGTTTAATTAAAGCAATGAGGCATTTAGATTATACCGTAAATATCACATGGGTAATGGCTCACTACAATACTGCTAAATTTTATATTGAATCTAAATCAGGTAATTCAATTTCAACAGGAGGAAGTGATTGGCATAAATATATGCACCCCAAATATCAAAAAAGAATATTTTTCCCTGACCTTTGGTCTAAAGATGAACTTGAAAAATGGGGGGGAAAATGAATAGATTAAAATTACCAATTTTATTTTATTTATTTATTGGGTTATTATTATTACTTTCCGTGTTATCTTTTTTCACTTCTGGTGATGAAAAAAACATTGTTAAAGTATCTGAGCCAGAAAACATAGAATTTGGGTTTGACATTAATAAATTCAAAGTTATAAGAGATACTATTCAATTTGGCGATAGCTTTGGGGAAATAATGGAAAAAAATAAAATTGGCTACCCTAAAATTTATCAAATCACCAATAAAATAAAAGATACTTTTGATGTCAGATGGCTGACAGCAGGAAAACCATACACAATACTTAGCTCTAAAGACTCATTAGAAAACCCACTTATTTTTATTTATCAACCTAATAAGGTTAATTATGTAGTTATTCATATTGGAGATTCAATTTATGCCTACAACAAAAAAAAACCTATTAAAATTATAAAAAAATATGCATCTGGTATCATCTCAAGTAGCTTGTCTGAAACTATGGATAGTCAGGGACTGCCATATCAATTAATAAATGATATGTCCGATATTTATGCTTGGACAATAGATTTTTTTAGATTACAAAAAGGAGATAGATTTAAAATAATATATAATGAAAGGTTTATTGAGGACTCAATTTACGCTGGAATTAAAAGTATCGATGCAGCCTATTTTGAGCATAATAATGAGTCGTTTTATGCTTTTAACTACAAAGTTGATAGTTTAAAAAAAACAACAGAATATTATGATGAAAAAACACAAAGTTTACAAAGAACTTTTTTGAGAGCTCCTGTTCAGTTTAGTAATATATCTTCAAGATACAATTTGAAAAGAAGAATTGCACTTTATGGAAATAGAGTTAAAGCACATAAAGGAACTGATTTTGCTGCACCTGTTGGAACAGAAATTTTAGCTACCGCGGATGGCAGAGTTATTGAATCTAGAATAAAAGGAGGAAATGGAAACTATGTAAAAATAAGACACAATTCAACCTACTCTACGCAATATCTTCATATGAAAAAAAGACTTGTTAAGGTTGGTCAATATGTAAAACAAGGAGATGTAATTGGTTTAGTGGGTATGACAGGTAATACATCGGGACCTCACGTATGTTACAGGTTTTGGAAAAATGGGAGACAGGTCGATCCCTTTAAACAAAAATTACCTATAGCTAAGTCAGTACCTAAGGATAATAAAAAGCATTATCAAGAATTTATACTACCAATAAAAAATGATCTTGATAAGATTGAATATAAATCACTTAATAATTAAATATTTTAAAATGAGTTTAAAAAGTCAAAATCCAACTAAAACAACTTCATGGGGAAAGTTAACTAACCATTTTAATGAAATTAAGGATCACAAAATGGTTGATTTTTTTAATAAAAATAAACTAAGATCAGAAGAGCTATCAATCAAGTGGGATGATTTTTATTTAGATTATTCTAAAAATAGAATTAATAAGAAAACAATATTACTGTTCAATGAGTTATTAGAAGAGATAAATTTAAAAGATTCAATTAGTAAATATTTTAATGGTGGATTAATTAATAAGACTGAAAATAGGGCTGTATTACATACCGCTCTTAGATCAAAAGTTAATAATGAAATTAAAGAAGATGGTGTTGATATTCATAATAAAATTGAAAATGTAAATAAAAAAATAAAAGAGTTCTCAAGTTCCATTATTTCAGGGTCTAAAAAAGGTTATACAGGCAAAAAATTCACTGATATTGTAAATATTGGAATTGGAGGGTCAGACTTAGGGCCATCTATGGTTGTTGACTCATTAAAATTTTATAAGAATCATTTAAAAACCCATTTTGTAAGTAATGTTGATGGAGATCATGTTAACGAAGTTTTAAAAAACTTGAATCCAGAAACAACATTATTTATAATAGTTTCTAAAACTTTCACAACCCAGGAAACTCTTTCTAATGCAAATACAATTAGAAGTTGGTTTTTAGGTACAGGCGCACTGGACGGTGATGTTACTAAACATTTTATTGCTGTATCTACAAATATTGAAAAAGTAACTTCATTTGGTATTGAAAAGAATAATATATTTCCAATGTGGAATTGGGTGGGAGGTAGATTTTCTCTTTGGAGTGCCGTAGGTATTTCTATTAGTCTTTCTGTTGGTTTTGACAATTTTAATAAATTATTAAATGGTGCAAATGAAATGGACACTCATTTTAAAAACACAAAGTTTGAAAATAACATGCCTGTAGTTTTGGCCTGTCTTGGAGTTTGGTATAATAATTTTTTCAATTGTGAAAGTGAATCTGTAATTACATATTCTCAGTATTTAAATCAATTTGCTACATATCTTCAACAGGCATCAATGGAAAGTAACGGTAAAAGCGTTGATAGAGATGGAAAAGAAGTGAACTATTCTACTGGTCAAATTGTATGGGGTGAGCCTGGCACAAATTCTCAGCATGCTTTTTTTCAATTAATTCATCAAGGGACAAAATTAATTCCAACAGATTTTATTGGGTTTGCTCAAAGCTTACATGGAAATATTGATCATCAAAATAAACTTATTTCAAATTTTATTGCTCAAACGGAAGCTTTAATGAAAGGAAAATCTTTGTCTGAAGTACAGCCTTCAGTCAATGAGAATTTTATTAATCCCTTTAAGGTTTTTAATGGGAATAAACCAACAAATACAATACTCATAGATAAACTTACCCCTGAGAGTTTAGGAAAGCTAATTGCGCTTTATGAACATAAAATATTTGTTCAGGGTGTTATTTGGAATATATTTAGCTACGATCAATTTGGGGTTGAATTGGGTAAAAAACTAGCAAATACTATTTTGGACGAAATAGAAAATGGTTTATCTAATAATCATGATGATTCAACAAATAGTTTGTTGAAACATTACAAGGCTAAAAATAACTTATAAAAACTTAATAATCAGTTATTTAAGTGTCATTTGGGACTTAAATTTTTTTTAATTATCTTAGAGTATTAATAATTTATTAACATTTGGGTGGCTTTATCTGGATTTTAATATTTATTTTTGCAACAAATACAAACTAAATAAAATTAAATTATGAAAAAAATTACTCAAAATTTAATGGTTGCTTTGACTATTTTTAGTTCAATGGCAATTATTTCTCAAACTGAAGTAGAGGACTCAACTCTTCAGGAATTAGAAGAAGTTGTACTTATGGGTAGTGGGGTTATCGACCTTGCTGCAGATAGAGTTACTCCGGTAGCAGCTTCTACAATTAAAGGGAGTGAAATTCAAAAAAAGATTGGAACTCAAGATATCACAATGACTCTTGTTAATACTCCTTCTGTGTATGTAGCTGGTCAAGCTGGTGGTTATGGTGATTCAAGAATTGCTGTACGTGGTTTTGAGCAAGATAACACTGCCTACATGTTAAACGGTCAACCAATTAATGGAATGGAAGACGGTAAAATGTACTGGTCTAACTGGTCAGGTATGAATGATGTTGCAAGCGTTGTTGAAATTCAAAGAGGTCTTGGTGCTTCTAAGTTAGCTATATCATCTGTTGGTGGTACTGTAAATTTTGTAATGAATTCTAATGACGTTAGACAAGGTGGATTTATGTACGCTGGTTTTGCTAATGATGATTATTTAAAAACAACTTACTCATACAACACTGGTAGATCTGATGACGGATGGGCAACAAGTTTCTTATTAACACACTGGCAAGGGGATGGATACAATGAAGGTTCATTTGGTCAAGGTCAAACTTATTTCTTTTCTGTAGGAAAAGAAATTAATGAAAAGCACAGTCTTAATTTTTTATTAACTGGTGCTCCACAATGGCATGATCAAAACTTCTCTAAAAGTATCTCAACATACTTAGAGAAAGGGAGAAAATATAATAATAACTGGGGTATGTACGGAGATCAGTATTTAACTGAAAGAAGAAACTTTTATCACAAACCGGTAATGAATTTAAATTGGGATTACAAAATTAGTGATGATTCAAGTTTATCTACTGTATTTTATGTTTCTACTGGAAATGGTGGTGGAACTGGAGGTAGAGGATCTCGTCCAAGAACTGAAGATGGATATGTAGATTATGATGCAATTTACGCATACAACCTTGGTACATCAGGAGCTGGAGGTAACTTTGCTGCTGAAGGTGGTTACATCACTCGTGCTAGTATGAACATGCACAACTGGGTTGGATTAGTTTCTAACTATGAAAAGCAATTAAGTGATAATTTATCTCTTAATGTTGGAGTTGATTTTAGAACTTACTACGGGGAGCATTTTAGAATCGTTGAAAACTTTCACGGACTTACTTCATGGCAAGAAAATATTCGATTAAGAGATCAAAATAATAATCACCAAACTTATGGTTCATTCGGAGATTATAAAAATGTAATAGCTACTGAAGATATGTCAGCAAATCCTTGGACGGCATTGACTGCAAGTTTTGATGAAGATCAAAAAATCGCATACAGTAATGACGAAAGAATTACTTACGGAGGATTATTCTCTCAATTAGAATATTCTAATGATAACATGTCTGCGTTCTTTCAAGGAGCTATTTCTCAACAATCTCACCAAAGATTTGATCACTATCAGTACGCAGATCAATCTTTAATTGATGGGACTTCATCTCAAGCTACAGGTGCGTTACCTGCAGGAATTGAAGATGGTGTTGATTCAGAAAAAGTAGATAATATGGGATACAATGTTAAAACTGGAATTGGATTTAATGTTGGTGATAATTCAAAAGTATTTTTTAACACTGGATTGTATTCACGTCAACCATACCATGATAACATTTACTTAAACTTTACTAACCAAGTAAATCCATTAACAGAAAACGAAAAGATTTTTGGTCTTGAAGCTGGGTATTCTTATTCAACACCAAATTTCTCTGCTAATGTAAATGCATACAGAACTTCTTGGAAAGATAGAGTAGTTACTTCATCTTACGTTGATAATGATGTTGTATTCTTTAATACTAATGAAGGTGTCGAGCAATTACACTCAGGTATTGAAATAGACTTTAGAGCTAAGCCACAACCAGATTTACCTTACACATTAACAGGTTTTCTGTCAATAGGGGACTGGCAATATGTTGGTGATGCGGTAACAAGAACTACTGATGAAGATCAAAACGTAATCTCTACTGAAACACAAGATGTTGACGGAGGTAAAGTTGGTGATGCAGCTCAGTTTACAGCTGGATTAGGTATAGATATGAAATTAGGCGAGAACGTATCTTTCGATACAGATATAAGATTCTACGATGAATTATATTCTGACGTAGGAGCTGTTAAAGAAAACTTGCTTTTACCATCTTTCCATGTTTGGGATGCTGGTTTATCATACAAAATGTACTTAGGAGCAGATGATGAAAAATCTCTTAATATTAGAGTTAATGTAAATAATGTTTCGGATGCTGTGTATCTTTCTGAATTAAGAACAAATATAGCTGCTGGAGAAGGTTCAGGAGAATTATATAATGGAATTGATACTGCAAACCAAGGTTACTTTGGTTTAGGTAGAACATGGAATGTTGGATTAAGATATAAATTCTAATACCACAATTTATTTTAAAAAAAACCTGCTTATTAATTTAAGCAGGTTTTTTTTGCTTTTATTTGTACTATGTTAAAGTTTATACACTCTTATTTTGCCTATATTGTAATAACTCTATTGATTGTATCGACTCTTCGATTTTTAGTTAGATATGTATTATCAAAAGAATATACTCCTACTGATTTTAGGTTAGCATTAATAACGTTTATTGTATCACACACACAGTTATTAATTGGATTATTATTATATTTTATTTCTGATAAATTTTCCCTTTGGTATGAGTTAAGTTTTAACGAAATTATTACTAGTTCAATTAATAGACTTTATTTAATTGAGCACCCTTTAGTTAATATAATAGCGATTGTATTTATTACAAGAGGATATAGTCTTCACAAAAAGAAAAGAGTTTCAAATCCTAAGTTTAAAGCAATCGGGTTTAATTATTTATTAGGTCTTGTATTATTATTGTCTAGAATACCTTGGGGTAACTGGATAAATTTTCCCTAATTACAACTAATTAGTTTCCTTGATTAAGTAGACGAAAGATGGGTAGTGATCACTGTATCCATTAGTGAATTTTCCCCAAGAAAAACTTCTAAAAGGTTGACCTTTATACCTACCCTCTTTTTGAGTTAGGTAAGGCTTATTGAACACACCTGCTTTATAAAATTTATAACTTGAATAATCATTACCTAATAATCCTTTAGACACAATAACTTGATCAAAAAGAAACCATACATCCCTGTATGAGTTAGAACCAATTCCTTCATTAGTTAAAATTTTCTCCATCGGATTATACATTTCTTTAATTTTCACATCTTCCTTGTTTTTCTTAGCTCCAATAATTCCTTTAATGCTATTATTCATTGGATTGTCATTAAAATCTCCCATGGTAATTATTTTAGCATTTCTATCTAATTTATGTAACGAATCAATTATTTTTTTGTTTAATCTTGCAGCACTTTCACGTTTAGACATGCTTCGAGCTTCACCACCAGATCTTGATGGCCAGTGATTTACTATGATGTGAATTAAATCCCCATCAAGTTTTCCACTAACTAATAATTGATCTCTGGTAAATATTCTTTTGTTAGTTTGATCATCATAGATTAATAATTCAAATGACTTTGTAGCTGAAGGCTTGAAGACACTTTCATCATAAATCATTGCTACATCAATCCCTCTTTTATCAGGGGAATCATAATGAATTATATTATAATTTTTTTCAGATAAAGAAGAATCATTTATCAAATCAACTATTACTTGCTTATTTTCAACTTCAGATAATCCAACTATTGCAGGGTGTCTTTGTGTATTTTCCTTACCAATATCAGAAATCACCCTAGCCATATTTTTTACTTTTTGCTTATAAATTCCCCCTCGATTATAATTTATCTCCATCATCG